>NZ_JAIUDG010000009.1:0-250430 GCF_020179875.1 Paenibacillus sp. alder61 | reverse complement strand
GGTATCTTTGTATTCAAGGAGACCTCCTTTCGTATGTATCTGTACAATTCTACGATAACTGGGGTCTCCTTTTTTTGTAAATTATTCTTCTTACTTGTTATGTCATTTTTTTTGCAAGATTGCTGTGGTGCGAGCCCAAAAATCCGGTTATTGCCCGACTTTCTCTAAAATAAGACCCCAAAAGACCGCTATTTCACACCAAAGGGCCAAATTCGACAAAATAGCGCCGCAAAAGGCGCTTATCCACCGGCCAGAGTTCGAAGAGAGGCGGTTACAGCATTGGACCCCCGGGTTAATGCAACGCTAGTGCATTAAGCCACCTTTTCCTTTCGTTGTACATCGTAGCTTGAACACTCCTATGATAACGAAACCATCAGTTGGTTTTTGGCTATAAGCATCACTATACCACCCGCATAGCTGGTGGTTTGATTGTTTCGCCCGCTTCGCCACCTTAACTGGCTAAAGCCCCAAACAAAAAAGCGGGACCGCTTGGCGCCCTGGCCAATCCGTCCCACCGCTTTCGGCAAACCCATACAGGCTCACTTTACACGTCATAGTTCACGATGTAATTCTGCAGCCCTGTATTGTAATAACCGATGCTCAGCTCGATGATCCTTCCCCGTCCGTCACGGGAATAGCGGCTGCGTTTCAGGAGGGGGGTTCCCTCCTCCAGATTCAGCATATCCGCCACCTCGGGCCCGGCCGACTCTACGCCGAATTCGTCCCGCAGCCGGTCCAGGGACAAGCCCTGCTCTTCCAGCAGCTCATACAACGATTGATCTTTCATATCGGTCAGTTCCAGGCCTTCAAGCTCGATGGTCAAATAGTGCACGTAAAAAATATACGGCTGATCGTTCAAATCATAAAGGCGCTCCATCCTCAAGCAGCGCGTGCCGAACGCCCGGTACAGTTCCGTTCCTTCCTCGTTCGACACGATTTCCGTCCGCAGCCACCGCTTGCGGATTCGGTGTCCGGATTCCACGAGAATTTCCGTGAAAGGCTTCCACTTCGACAGTTTGGAGGCCGCTTTGTTCCGGATGACTTTCGTGCCCTTCCCGCTGCCTTTTTCCAAATAGCCTTCCTGCACCAATTCACTGATCGCCGCGCGTACCGTTATTTTGCTGACGGAAAATTCTCTCTCGAGCAGCGGTTCGGACGGAATGTTGCTTCCCAGCGCGTAAACGCCGTGCAAAATACGATCCTTTAAAATTTGTTTGATTTGCAAATATAACGGCCGGTCTTTTCGGGACAAGCTCATGTTCACTTCCACTACCTTTCCACATCGCCTATACGGCTGTCGATCGCCCGGAACACCTCCGCCTCCGAAGCCATCGGGGTATCGCCGGCGACCGTATGGGCCAGCATTCCCGCGGCAGCCGCGAAGTTCACGGACCGCTCCGGCGGAAAGCCCTCCAGTTCCCCGTGAATGATGCCGCTAGCAAAGGCGTCTCCGGCTCCAATGCGATCATGGACGGAAAAGGTCAGCCGCCGGGAAAACGCAAATTGTCCGCCTTTGTAAATAAAGCCGCGCAGGGAGTGGGAATTATCCGCATGGATATCCCGGTGCGTTCCGGCAATGACCCGGATTGCGAATTTGTCGGCCACCGCCGGAATCAGCGCCTTAAGCCGATCTTCCCGCGTCTCCTTCTCCGTATTCATGCCGAGGGTGAGCATCGCGTCCTTCTCATTCATCAAGACGATGTCCGCCAGCTCCAGCATTCGTTCGTAATGCGGCCGTGCGGCGAGGTAGCCCCGCTCTCCCCAGAGCGAAGGACGGTAGTTGCAGTCGAACACCACCGCCCCGCCCCGCTTTTTGACGGCTTGAGCCATGGCCAGCATATGGCCGCGGACACCGTCGTTCATGGCCAGCGTGATGCCGCAAAAATGGGCCGCGTCGACGGAGGCCGCGATGCCCTCCCAGTCATAGGTCCCTTCCGGCGCGGTGTTGAAACTGCTCTCCAGCCGGTTGGTATAAGTAACCCGGCTCGGCCGGACGCCGAAGCCGTTCTCCAAAAAATACATGCCCAGATAGCTGCCGCCCCGCTGCACGAAATCCGCGCCGATTCCGAGCTTCCGCAAATAGGCCGCGGCCGCGTCGCCGAGCGGTCCGTTGGGCAGGCGGGTGACGAGGTACCCGGCATGGCCGAACCGGGATAACGCCGAGGCGATATTTACACCGGTCCCGGAAAAAGAGTAATTCAGGACGCTGGATTGCGAAAGCAGCTCAACCCCCGGCACCTGCAGGCGCATCATCACTTCGCCGAACGCCGCGATCCGTTTAGGCATGGGTATCCGCCAGCTTTTTCATCGTGTCGAGCAGGGCGCGTACGTCCTGAACCCGGGTTTCGCCCGTCGCCTTCTCGATGATGGAGGAATACACGTGAGGAATGACCTGCCTTACGCCCGCCTCCAGGGCGATGCGCAAAATCGCCTCGAAATTGTCCATATCGATGCCGCCCGTCGGCTCCAGCGCAAATCCCGCTTCGGCGCAGGCCGAGGCGACCGCCCGGTACTCCTCTTCCCGGCTAAGGCCTTGCATCGGGAAATATTTGAGCGCGTTGCCTCCCATATCGCGCACAAGCGCAATTGCCGCAGAGACCGGTACGATCGCGGCTTCCCCGCCGGCCGCGCTGACCGGCCCCGTGGAAATGTTCACGTATCCCGGACGCCCGGTCGGGGACACCAGGCTGTTGATCCAGCTGTCCTTCCCGCCGAGGTTGGCCCGGGTCGCTCCGACCGCCGGAAACACCTGGTTGATGTGACTCCCCGGGTAATGCTTGGCGATCTCCGCCACAACCGCCGCCTGCCGGTTATCTCCCGCGCCGAGGCCGATGGAGACGGCTTCATCGATTTCCTTCCCGTAGGCTTTCATCGCGGCCACGGCTTCTTCAACCGTGGCATAAGCCTTGGAGAGCACCCCCACCAAAACATGGCCTTCCGCCGCCTCGAACACTTCCTTGGCGTTGGCGATATCCTTCGCCAGTACATTCAGAGCCACACGATCCTTATAGAAACGCTTTGCGATTTGCGACATCTCACTTGCCTCCCGTCAATTTTCGGATTTCGGACTCGATCACCTGGATGTCGTCCCCAAGCAAGGGGCGGGGGTCAATATCGAAATACCCCTGCCTTACCCCGTAATCCCGCGTATAAATGGCGATGTCCCCCTGCTGAAGAGCCGAGGCCACTTCCTTCGCGGATACGCCGACGGCCGCCGGATCGATATGAACGCGCCCGCGGTAAATGGCCCGTCCGGCTTCATCCTGGACGATCGTCACCCGGACCCCGGGAATGTCGTTCAGCGGCATCAACGCTTGCAGCGACGCTTTCTCCTGCTCGCTCTTATCTTCTTTGACCATGTATTCATCCAGGGCCTGCAGAAGACCGAAGATCGTTTCCTTGCCGACCTTCATACTGCGCCCGATGGCATGCAGCTGCACCTTGAGCCAGTCGATATATTGGCGTTTCCCGGCCACGATGCCCGAGGTGGGACCTTCGATCGCTTTGGAGCCGCTGTAAATCGCCAAATCCGAGCACGCCACATACTTCCGCAAGTCCTCTTCGGCCGCCGCATCGACGATAAGGGGGATTTCTTTGTCCTGAGCCACCTGCCAGGCTTCTTCGACGGAAATCATGTTTTTCTGGACCGTATGATGGGATTTCACATACAGGATCGCCGCGGTATTGTCGTTCACGGCGTCGGCGATATGCTCCGCCTTCCCTTCATTGGCATACCCGACTTCCACCAGCCGGCCGCCTCCCAAATGAACCATGGTCTCGACGGGAGCGCCGTACTGTACGTTGTGACCCTTGAGCAGGATGATTTCATTGCGGATGATGAATTCCTGGTGCAGCCGTTCGCTGAGCCGCCGATTTCCCCGCGTGACGAGCGCGGCCACGGAAAGAGCGATGCCGCTGGACGCCGAATTGACAACGACGGCCGCCTCGGAGCCGATCTTGTTCGCGATGTAATCCCCCGCCTTATCCACCAGATCAGCGATTTCGACATAGCTTTGTCCGCCTTGCTTCATGGCTTCCATCACCGTATCGCTCGGCGCGGACACGCCGAGAATACTCATGCGCCCGCTGGCGTTGATCACGCGCTTAAGGCCGTATTTCGCATTCCATGAATTCCCCATTCATCACAACTCCCTTGGCTCGAATAAGTTGCTTCGCCTGCCGCTCTTCGCCTTCCGAATCGCGCAGCACCGCCGGGCCTTCGTCCAGACGGAACAGCGTCAGGTTGGCGGTTTCTCCCGCACGTATGCGCGCAAGCTCCGGTTTGCCCAGCCAGGCCGCGGCCCGCGTGGTTACCATTGCGATGACTTCTTCCAAAGGATATCCCAGAAGAAGAAACTTCGACAGCACGCTGCCCATGCCGTACACCGGCCCGTTCAACCGGTTGCCGCGGTAGATGTCGGTGCTGATGGTGTCCGGCGCTATGCCGTACCGTTTGGCTGCTTCGGCGACCCGAAAGGAGAAGCTGGCCGTACCGTGTCCCACATCCAGGTGAACGCCCCGCCGGATCGCGTCGACCAGCACCTGAAGCGGCTGTCCCCCGGCGTCAAACAGGTTGTTCTTTTTGCCGTTCAAATAATGCGTGATGATATCTCTTCCCGCCAAAAGCGGAACGACCTCCCGGATGTCCGGCGGCCCCGACCCGATATGGACCATCAGCGGCAGTCCCGTTTCCCCGGACAGCTCCCGGGCCGCGCGCAGCGGCGCTATGCCGCTGTCCCCGACCACGCTTCGGCTGATGCGTGCCTTCAAGCCGACGATGAACTCCCCGGCGGCGTTGACCGCTTGGTTAATCTTTTCCCGGTCGATCCACTCCATGCGCGACAATTCGTCGACACGGCTCAGACCGATGCGCGATATATTCAAAAAAGCAAACACCCGCGTCTTCGCCCGCTCCCCGTCCTTGAGGAGGTCGGCGATCCGGTCCGCCCCGCAGCTGCCCGCGTCCACGATCGTGGTCACGCCTTGGCGGACCCCGATCTCATCGATCTCGTCGCCGTAGGGGTCGAACTCGGGAAACGCATGAACATGCATATCGATCCAGCCGCTCGACACGTACAACCCTTGGCCGTCCCGTTCCTCTGGAGCGCGGCCCTGGCCCGGCCCCGTGATCTCCGCGATCCGGCCGCGGTCGATCACGATATCGACCTCTTCCCCGCCGACTCGCTTTACGCGGCGAAGCACCCATGTCTCTCCCATGATATTCACCTTTTTCTTTTATAACATTATAATGTTTAATTTAGCATGAGGGGTCACTGAAGTAAATATAACGTTATAATGTTTGAGATTGCAGTTCCAAATCAAAACCGATCTCAAACATTCGGGTCCAAGGAAAATGCAGCCGGGCCAAACGGACTTCTCCATCCCGAATGCCTTGGAAATATTCCGCCGTTAGCCACTTCATCTTCACTTCCAAAATCGTCTGCACCTCATCCAGGCAATGGCCTATCTCGTAATAGCTCGCGTTCAGTCCGGGCAGATCGTTCTCCAGCATGTCCTGGCGGACGAGGGATTGATAAATAAAATCCTCCACGAGGCGCTCATAATAAAATTTCCGGCTTTCCCGGAACGTTTCGATTCCGGCCGTCTGTTCCGGATGCTCCAGATAGTAAGAAACGATGACGAAATGGGCGATGACCGTGCCCAGGGCGTTGCCCGAGGTGTTCCAGCCCGCATAGGCTGTCAACCGGTCCAGCAGTCCTTTGCTCCTCAGCAGCTGGATCAGCACGGGATCGCCGCCATTGCAGGTCGCGACATCGCCCAATGCGACATGCTTGCCTTTCCGGAGATAGGTTTCCGCGGCCTCCACGATTTCGCGGTACTGAATCTCCGAGAAATACGAACGGTGCCGCTCCCGGAAAGGAATCTGCTCCGCCATCCCCGCCTGGTCGACGGCCGGCGAATGGACGATCAGCACCAGCGGCGTTTCGCCGGAATGGTCCGCCAACACGGCACCCGCCGCGGTCAGGTGGGCTTTGACGCTCTCGTTCAGGCTCCGGTCCTCGTATTTCGGCTTGATGAACGGGCCTTTCGTCGAAGAGTAACGCACGAAAATTTCCGGCTTGTGCCGCTTGGTCTCGCAAAAAATATGCGAAAACATCGTGCACCCGACTTCATCGGCGCCGGGATAGATCATAACGCGGTCCATGACGCCCAGCTCCCACGCCCGGCCGATCATAAGCTGCTGCTCCTTCGGGGAAAAACCGTACTCGGCGTTGTCGTCCAGCGGGATGACCAAATGGTCGATCACGCCCTCGCGCGCCAGTTCCAAGGAATGGAGATTGACCTGCTGGTTGACCTGCCTGCGCCCGACGAAATCATTCAGATATTCCGGGGGAATCAGGGCCTTTACCCGTTCCAGCTCCTCCCGCTCCGCCTCGCTAAGGGTGTCCCGCTCCTCTTTGTCGGTCAAGTAGCTGTATCTAAAAATTTGCCCGCCGTGAAATTTGTAATAGTCCGGCTCTTCCTCGTCCTTGTTGTTGTTCGGCACCCGCATGATCAGATTGAAAGCGTGAATCCGCAGCCCCGGCCTCTGTTTCTTGATTTCCCCGAGCACGGACAAGCGCTCCAGGCATTCCTCGAAGGTCAGATGATGCAGGCGCGACGGAACGATGCCTCCATAAACCAGCAGGTCGATCGACACGAGCAGATAGTCCGCATCCGCGGTTTCCTTCAAAAGCCACTGCCGCACCGCCGCCGTATCGGCAGGTTTCTTTTTTTGCCCCAGCAGCCGGATGTCCGGCGCAGCAAGCTGCAAATCGGTCATTGCGGCAAGCCGCAGCGGAAACCGGTAATTGCAGGGTCTTTCGTCCAATGGCAGATAAACCACTTTTGACATGAGTGCGCTCTCTCCCTTTCGCTTAGGAAATTAAGCGTTTTCATTGTAGTGTACGCTTACTGCTATCTTAGCGCTCCCGACGGCAAAGAAACATCCCACGATTTTACGAAAATATCCAAAAAATGAGGCCGGGGGATCCTCAGAGAGATCCCCGCTCAAAAGCCTCCAGCACCAGAATTTCTTCCAATTCCGGGGGATTCGGCCAGTGAATGTAGCGTTCCCGCTCCAATTGGCGCAGCCCTTTCAGGATGTCTTTTTTGCCGCGGCCGGTCATCCGCTCCAGTTCTCCCATCATTGGCATCCTCCTGCGTTGGATGGTGAAATTAAACAGGATACGCAGCAGCTTGCGCTCAAGATCAGGAAGCATGGCTTCCGCCCCCTTTCACCGGGGAACAGGCCAGGATTTGGCTGGCCCGAAAAGCCCGGGGAGCCCCGCTGGTCAAGCAAGTGGCCCGCACCAAACCGCCTCTGACCGCATGAACTTCGATCCGCCGCTGCGTCACTTTCCCTTTCCGGTCCAGGTAGATGATCTCTACGATTCGTCCGATGTATTTTTCCACGCGCCTCATCTCCAAATAAGAACATTTGTTTGTATTATATGCGAACACACGTTCTTTATTCAACAAGAAAAAATCACCGTCTCTTCCGGGAATTCCTTGACAGCCGGAGAACTTACCAAAGCCGGGCAGGGGCTCCGAAACTTATGATTTGCGTTTAGAAACGGGGAGATGAACTTAAAATAATTAAAAGGAGTGAGTGCGATGGGACTATGGAAACCCGGTGAACGATACCGCAGTTGGGGAAAGGCCGTCCTATGGATCAGCGCGTTTGCGATTTTGCTGGGCTGCGGGTATGTAATGTACATTTTGTTTTCGGTGTACTGGGGAAAATAAATGGAGGAGGCCGCTCTTGAAAAGAGCGGCCTCTCTTTCATACGGAGTGTGTAATTCAAACTGCAGTGTTATACGATCCGTTCTTTACTTTTGTTGTTCTCTTCGTACATGAACTTATAAAAGCCCAATACCTCCGGACTTTTGGGAACCGTTAGCAGCTTTTGTTCCAGCTTCTTGTTAAAGTTTCTCGTCATGCCTTCCCTTCCGGAGGGAGAATAAAACTGCGCCAAGGCCGCTTCGCCGTTCGAGTTGATAAAGGAAATATTGTAGGGAAAAATCCAATCGGTCTTTTTCTTGAGGTCGGTTTCTTTTTTGGTGACCGCATATTCCTCGAACAGCCCTTTGTGAAGCGTCGTTTTGGCGTACTCCTCTTCCACGTAGTACTCTTTCCGTATCACTTCAGCGGAGGTGGCAATGATATTCTTGAGCGGGATTTTAAAAATATTCTCCACCACCCATTTGCGCCCGTCATGCCTTCCTTCGATCACATCCAAAAACTCTTCGTCGAAAAGCAACTGAAGCTCAATTTGCGGGTATTTGACCGGCAAGCCGGAAATAATTTTAACATATGTAGTTTTGGACACGATGTAAAAGCCCCCCAACCTGTCATGCATCTTTTTTCCAATTATACACGACGGTTGGCGGGGCTGTCTTCTTTTTTCGTCACATTAACTTGGCTTCGCGTCTTTCCATGCAGCTAATATTTGCCGCCGCAGCCGGTTGATCGCCACCGCGGCTTCCTCCCGGGTCAACGGCGCTCCGGGGCGTTCTCCGTCAAAAATGCCGCAAGCTTTCGCTTCGGCCCAATCCTTGGCCGCCCATTCGCTGACCTGCTCGATATTGCGTTCCTGTCCGGAAATATCATGGTCCTCCTCTCGCCTGGGGTTATTGGAAACACCGTATCTCCCCTGCAATTCCTCCGACGTTCCGCGGTACACGTTGAGATCGACATGGCCGGCAATTCCGGCGATCCGTCCGCTGTCGCTGTGCTGCCAAAACTCCCACTTTTTCCAGGCCGGAACATCGTAGGGAGCGGCCGAGCTGTAGCGAGCGACCCAAAGCGGATAGCTTTGCAGCGTTTCATCAAACTGCTGGGCGAACGCGTTGCCCGTATAGATGATCGGGCGGATGCCGGTCAGCCGCTCCACTTCGGACAGAAACGCCTTGGCAATCTGGTTGATTTGCGTCCGGCTCAAGCCTGCGGGGTTGTTTTCGTAGTCCATGACGGGCGGGAGGGCGAAGGGCGTGCCCACGCCTTGCAGCGTTCGCGCGAAATGCTGCGCCTGCTTTGCGGCCGCTTCGGGCGAGGTCGCGTCCAGGAAATGATAAGGGCCGGTAAGCAGCCCTGCCTTGTGTGCGCCCGCAGCGTTGCCGCGGAATTTCGGGTCGACCCAGGCCGTTCCCTGGGTCGCTTTAATAAAGGCGAAAGAGAGGCCTGCGGCCTTGACTTTCGGCCAATCGACCTCCCCCTGCCAATGGGAGACGTCGATGCCGCGCGCGTTACGGTTGCTTTTTGCCTGCATGATCCTTGATTCCCTCCTCGCTGTTTTCTCCGCTTTTGGATTGAAAAATCTTCACGGCGCTCCGCAGCACCTCCGGCATGGGAATCCCCATCCGCCCCACGTTTTCGATGATGGATAGCAGTTCCGTCGCCAAATAAAAAAAGATCACGGCATCCCGGATATAATGCCCTTCGCCTAAAATCCCGTCGATGAGATTGGCGATGGCGACCAGGATAAAAATCGTGACCTTGCGGATAATGCCTTCATGCCCGATCCGGCTGCGCAGCTCCCCGTTCATCCACGCGGCGACCCAGCCGGTAATCCAGTCGGCGATGACGAAGACGAGTAGAACCTGGAGGAGAAGGGTCCAACCGCCGACCATGTAACCCATCATCGCTCCGACAATAGAGGCTGTGCTGGTGGTGAAGTAATCTAGGTGGTCTTTCATGTCGATTGCCTCCTTGGGATTAGTGGAAAAGAAAAAGCCCCCGGATTTTCCGTAGGGCAAACAATAATAATTCCACTATTAAGTCGAATAAGTCGAAAACTATAAAACTATTCTAACTTATCTCTACCGGTAACCTTAGTATTCAAGTAAACAGCCAAGCGGAAGCATCAAATCTATAGTTTCCTTTAGCACTATTAGTTGGCGATGCACCAAGACCTCTTATACCAATTTCAAAATTATCTCTTAACTTCATCACCCATTCGGGAGAAAGTTCACTCTCAAAAGCTGAATATTTTGTTAATCCCTCATATTTATCGGCTTTTAGTCCTAATATTACATACATTTTCCCGATAGCCAGATTAAAATCAATTAAGGCAATTTCCGCTAAGTATTCGTCACTTTCATAACCTTCTTCGCTTACACTTAAAATTTGCAACGCTGTATTGGATGTCGTATGGCGTACCATAAAAAGATAACCGTGCCGGTTAGCCCTTAAATAAGCCCCCCTAGTCCCCACTAATAAAATTCTATTTCTATCCGGGTTGTTCGAGATGGTACATATATTAAAAAATTTATTGGAATCTGTTGTTTCTAAATCCCCTTGACTACTTATATTAATTTGTTCATAACCTTTAATGTCAATCTTCCCGATTTTTCCAGCCAAAGCTGAAAACGTATCGCTCCCTGATGCCGGTACTCCTTTGCCAGTGATGGCGGAAGCGATTGTGTTTTTCCCATCACTGACATTTGTAAAAAGCTCATTGATCGCGGCAACCGTGTTGGATTTAACCCCGGTGAGTAGGGATGCCAACGGGCCAACGGCGTTGTTTGCGGCATTGGCCGAGTTTTGGGCGGCCGCCGCCGCACTATTTGCGCTGTTGGCTGTATTCTGAGCCGTCGCAGCCGCTGAATTTGCCACACTAGCCGTGGCTTTCGCCGCCACAGCCGCATCATAAGCCGACTTGACCGCCTTGGGCGTGGCGGCAAGCGCTTCGCTGCTGCTGTTGGTGGCACTGGATAACTGCACGATACCTGGCTCGGTCAAAGTAGCCGAAGGAACATGGACTTCCTTCAGTTCCTCCCGCACCTCTCCCACCGCCGCATCAATCTTATCCCAGTTCTCATTCAGCATCGTCTCAATATTAAACGTGTCGTTCCCGTCCGCGACGGGGTCTTTTTTCAATAAATCAAGGTTAGGCGTTTTGCTGGCCAAGGGAACCACCTCCTGCAAATTTGGATAAAGGGATCTGCTCCATCTCGCTCAACGTCTTGACGCCATGAAGCTGATGGATCAACAAATAACTGAATTCGTACTCGACCGCCAGATGCGCCGGCTTAATCTCCTCGATCATCGCCCGCAAATCGTCCAGATTTGGCGGAATGCCGATCGTATCGACGAATTTAACCGTAAAACTCCACTCCGAAGGCGCAAAAGTCACATCGACTGTCCCGCCGTCGTAGGCTTCCGCCACGTTTTTGACCAGGCGGCCGGAGAACTGCCCCGCCCCGCGCAGCTTGGACTCCACTAAAGCCCGGCGCTGCTCCAACGGTTTTTCCTTGTCCGTGGTCAAACCCAATTCCTGTTCCCACCGATCCAGCCCCCACGTCGCCGTTCGCACAAAAAACTGGTCCAACGTCTCGTTTAGCGCCCGATAAAGCTCATCCAGTTCCGCGCCCTTCGCGTTCATATCCGAGCTCATAATGCGTGAGTTTTCATAATATCCCGGCAAAAAAGAGAACATCTCGCGTCCCAGCGGACTGGAGATCTCCCGCTCAGCCGCATACTCACCGGCACGGGCACCTCCGGCGTCTTGGGCGACAACCGCCATTGCCGCGGCTTCGACATTACTCATCAATTTCCACCGCCCCCGGCACGGCGACCTGACCCGGCAAAATTTCGATGTTCGCGTCCGCCTTACCGTTCACCGTCAGGTCGGTATAGTCGATGATCGGCGGGATATCGAGCAGGATCGCCGCAATCCGTGTAAATCTCACCAGCGGATCGGCAAAAGCGAGCTGCTTCAAATAGTCCCGCAGCCCCTTTTCGATCAGCGCTTTGACCTCCGGCAGCGTCACCCCGCTGGCCAGCGTCAGCTTCACGCGGATTGCGATCGGCACCTCCTCCGCGGCCATCACCGTCACGACGGGCCCCGCCGGAGCCATGCCTTCGCCCTGGCCATCCATCGTCGGATCGATGTGCCGCTGGACCGCGGCCACGATGTCGGCATTCGCCGCGCGTTTGTCCGTGTCCAGCAAATAGATCCCGACGGTGCCCGGACCCTGCCAAAGCGGCCGCACCTGCACCCCGCCCACGCCGGGCACTTCGCCGGCCCACTTCATATACTGCGCCTTGTTGCCGCTGGTCCCCTGATGGCGGACCTGGGCGTAAAAACGCTCCAGCAGCAGTTCGTCCGACTCCGTATCGGCGCCGCCGCGCGTTTCCTCGGGATTCGTCACGGCGGTGATTCCGCTGACCGGCGTCGACATCAACGTAATGACGCCCGCCGGAACGACACCCGAACGCCCGGGCACCAATGCCCGGATCGGAGCGGTCCCCGTTCCTTCCGACCCCACCGTCGCCGGCTGCGTCGTTTCATACTCCACGGACGGCTCGTTCGTCCCCTCGTCCGCCGGCGTCAGCACGGCGGTTCCCGCCGGGACCACCGTACCCGGGACCCCGGTAAAACGGATCGTCCCGACCGCCGCCACGGCCGGCCGCCGGGTGACCCCGTGCTCCGCCGCGCGCAAATCGAGGTACGCCCCGTAGGTCGTCCCCGCAAAGCCGCGCTGCAGCACCTGCTGCGCCCAGCCTGCGGCTTCCGCCAGCACAAAGGCCACCGGAGCCTGGGCGTCCCAAATAAAAGAACCCTCGGATTTATCGATATCCGAAGGCACCCTCGCCAGCATCCGCTGCATAATATGTTCTTCCGTCTGTTCCTGCAAAAATAATGGCAGCTCCGCCATCAACTCACGCTCCCTTCCAAAACCAACGCTTCCTCCTGAACATTCGTCACCCGGCAGGTGAACCGGCACCGCTCTCCCGTCCAGTCAAAAACAAATTCATCCACGCTAGCAGTCCGGGGATCCGTCAACAGGGTTTCCCGGGTGATCCGCTCGATCTCGCTTTCCTGAACGGCGCGGCTGTAGCCTCGGCCGATCAATTCCTCGTACTCCTGCCCGTAGTCGCGCGAGTAAATCAAGTGCCTGTAACGCGGCGTCCGGATCGCCTTCTGGCACCACATCACCCAGGCTTCCGTGTTATCGGCCGGGACGATTTTTCGCGCAGGCGTCAAGACGAACTCGCCCCGGTCAAAATCAAACCGCCAGCTCCGCCCGAACGGAACCCGCTCATCCGCCGTCTCCTCCCCCGCTCCATCGGCGGCCCAGGCCTGCTCCGCATCTATCGGAAAAAGATTATCCACCCGCGCTCACCACCTTGCAGAGGACAACCGCATCGTGACCGCCGTTCAGCGGAATGACCAGCACCCGGTCCCCGGGCTTGTAGACCGGCTTCAGGACGACTTCCTCCGTTTCGGAAGGATCGAAGACGAACCGCTCTTTTTTTTCGGTCACGCCTCCCGTCCACTCCAGCTCAGGCAGCTTTAAAGTCCCCGGAAACTCCGCCACATAATAATCGCCGATCTCATGCTTGAAATGATCCAGCTTGAGCCCCGTGGAGGTAACCGTACCCAGCTCGGCTGCGGTGCCGGAGAGGGCTTCCTTTGTTTTGCTCCAGGCCTGTTCGCGAAAAGCGGCGGCCAAAGCCGTATAAGGATCAGTGCTCAAGAAAATACCTCCTTTTCACATCTTCATACGTCGCCAACTCCAGCGTCATATGGCCCGGATCGCCCAGTTGATGACTGACCGAAGTCACGATCAGGTTCAGACCGTTGAAGTTCACTTGATCTCCGGCCCGGACCGTATTCAGGTCGATGCAGGACACGCTGTAGGACAGGCCTTTGCCGGTAAGCATCGATTCGGCCAGCTTTTTGGCGGCGTCCGCCGTTTTGACATTCTCATCCTGCACGATCCGCTGCAGCACGCCATACTCGGCGGTTTGCCCCGAAGCGATGGCCAGCACCTTGGAAGGCGCGTTTTCATCGGCCGACGAACCCAGCACTTTCACCCGGGTCACCGTTTCCTCCAACGTCCGGCTTTGCGTCGCTTCCTCGATCCCTTCCAGCCTCCAAACGGTTTTGTTCCCGCCGATCTTGAACAGCTCCAGCCCGGCGGACGTCATCCGCGGGATGAACATGTCGCCTCCCGATTTTACCGTTTCCTTCAGGTCGGCCATGATCATGCTGTAGATGGTTTGCGCCCGGTAAACGGCCTTGTTCAGCTTGGTTTTCGTATCGGGGACGGACGCCAGCTTGATGCTCCAGTTGGCGGCATGCTGTTTTAACCGCTGCGAAGCGGTTCCTCCTTTGGCAAAAAGACACTCGTCCTCCGATTTGGCCAAATAAATCGTGCGGTCATACACGGTGAGATTCATGTGCTTCGTCTGGCCGGCCGTGCTGCCGCAATCCCAAACCACCCCCGGATGCAAAAGCGGCACCCGATTCGAAGCGCCGAATGGCACGCCGCTGATCCGAATTTCGTGACCGGGTTCGATTCCCGGAAAATCCGCCGGAACCTTTATCGCAATGGAGGCCTGATAAGCGATCTGATCGAGCGAATCGGTCAGCGTTATGCTCTCGACCAGTTCGCGCAGATCATACTTATTTTGCAGCACCACCTCATAGCTCATGAAGGCATCACCAGCTTTTGGCCGGGCTTGATCTTGTTCGGATCCTTGCCGATGACCTTGGCGTTGGCGTTATAGATCGCCTGCCATTTGGCGCTGCTGCCGAGCTCCAGCTTGGCGATTTTCGACAGTGTGTCCCCGGTTTTCACCGTATACGTTTTGGGCTTCGGCTTCGTGTCCGGGCGGCTGGCTTGCCGCGCCAACTTTCCCGCGGCCGCGGCCGCATTCGTATGGACCTTCATATTGCGCCACGTCCGTGCCGTCAGCTCAAAATAAACATCCCCCGGTTCCCCGCCTTTAAACGTGGTATTATGGGCCGAGATCATGACCAGCACATTGACCGCCGTCCCCGTGATGATCAGCCTTACCGGCTGTTTGCTGTTCATCATCTTGGTTAGGAGGTTCATCGCCTCCTGAGGATCGGGTATCTCGCGATAATTGCAGTATCCTTCATCATACACCGCCGGAAAAAAAGAAGAGAAGGCGATTTCCTTCACCTTCTCTCCTGCGGGAAAGTCGTATTCGCCCAGAGACAGGATATTGACCGTCTCCAGGGCCTTCCCCCGGGATATCGTGATTTCCTCGGGATTGACGGGGAAATGAAAGTCATTTCCCGCGCCATCCTTCAAGTGAATTTCCATGCGCGCTCCCCTCCTTAGCCGACGTTTTGCATGGCTAGGCGAATTTCGTTGGCAATTTTACGGCCGGACAAGTTAGCCAATTCGTCATAATTGATTTCGTCTTTATTGATGGTTAAATTGATGGCTCCTTTGGACACAACCACATCGATCTTCGGGACTGCTGGCGCCATTCCTTGAGTACCAACCGGAAATTCCCTGTTCTCATCCTTTTTTGAAGGGATTTGCGGACGCTCTGGCAATCGTTGCAAAGGTTTTCTCATAGCAGGAGTATCGGCGATGGCAGCTGGAGCTTGAGCTTTGCTTTTCTTTTCTGGCTTTTTAAAAAGATCAAAGAGAAAGCCCCCAAGCTTGTCGCCTAGGAAGTCTCCGGCCATAGATCCCAAACCTGCTCCCGCAGCCGTGCCCGCTCCCGGTACGATAGAACCGAAAAAGCCGCCAACAGCACCACCTGCCATCGATAAAAGTGATGAGGTAACCGCCTTGGTCTTGTCCCGTTTTGATCCGGCTGTGGCAAAAGCCCCGACATCCGTTAGCAGGCCAAGAGGGCCGGGAAGCTTTATTTTCCCCATAAACTTCATGCCTTTCCCAAACCATCCGCCGGCTTGCTTGAGCAAATTTGATCCCTTCTCCTTGGCGAAGGAAACTCCTTTACCAACCCACTCTCCGCCCTTACTAAGCAGACCAGAACCTTTTTCCTTAAGCCAGGAAAAACCATTACCAATCCAAGCTCCACCCTTTTTTAGCAAGCCCGAGCTTTTCTCTTTTATAGAGGAAACACCGTTGACGACCCGAGACTTGCCGTTTTGCAGCCAATTGGCTCCTGTATTTTTAAGAGAGTTCATCCCGTCGCTGAGCCATGATCCGATTCGGAGCCCTCCCCATCGTCCCGACCTGGTTTTCCCGGGAACTCCTCGGGCGCCTTTTGATTTACCGCCTTGCTCGGCTTTGTTCCTGTTCGATGATTTGGTAGGGTCCTTTGACTCGTTGTCCAGGCCGGCCATAGGATTTTTGGAGCCCCGGCCCTTTTTTCGTTTGGGTTTCTTTTTCTTCTTCCCGTCGTCCTCGGAATCGGAACCCAAATCACCGTCTAAAAGGCCGCCGGAACCACCGCCGCAGTTGCATTTACAAATGCAAATACAAGTTTTCTTGTCGTCTTTCCCTCGCATTTTGTCGAATAAGCCTTTAATTTCATCTTTTAGTAAATCTTTGAGTACATCCTTACCGAGGTCCAAGCTGAATTTTTCAATATCCTCGCCGAAGCCCATTAACTTATCCAGAAAAGTCTTATCCTCTTTCTCTCCCGCGCCGGACTCGGCACTCTTCTCACCGCTACCCCCGGACTTTCCGCCCGTTAGGGCGTCGAGGCTTTTGGAATCGAATGCGGACAGAAAGGACTGAAAGAACGCGGTTCCCGCTTTCTTCCCCGCCTCCATAAACATGGACTCATTACCCAAAAGCTCCATCAGAGGCTTGCCGATCACCCCATCCCAATCCACGCCCTCCACCCGGACGCGCCAGGGCGTACCGGTGAGCCCCAGCAGGGAGGCGCGAATGCGCGCGGCCGCGGCGGTTACGCCATCCGCCAGGCCGACGATGGGGCGAACGGTCGTGCGCTGAAGTTTGGAGAGCCTGCGCTCCACCTTATCCGCGGCCGCCGTAAAGCGGTCCTCCAGCGTGATCTTCGGCGCGATTTTGGTCTTGCCCAGAACGGACGCCCGCCGCTGAGTTTGCTGGAGCAGCTTATCCAAACTGCGGAGCTTCTTATCCGCCTGATCCAGTTCGCGGCTGTCCACCTCAAAATCCAGGTCGAACACTTCTTTTTGAGCCATATGCCACCTCCTTTCTCCCAATATGGCGCGCCCGCAGCAAGGCTTACGGCGAGGAAGCCGAAGCCATCAGCTCCAGCTCCCTCTCCGAAAAAGCCCGCAGCAGCAGGCGCTCTCCCTTGGGGAGTGACCAGAATTCCCCGGGGCGAAGATGATGCCGTGTCCACAGATGGAACAGCAGCGTCGTCACGCCGCCGGAGTCAATCAGTTTTTTACGTCGTCGATGTCCACCCCGAACCCGGAGAGTTCGAGCACCTTATCACCGACCGCATCCAGTTCTCCGGCCAGCAGCATCCGGCGGACGGCTTCTTCGCCGCCGGACAGCTTCAGCCGGCTGATCAGCCGGTCATCGCCCCAGCCGCTGAGTTTGACGCTTTGCTCCCCGCCATCCTCCAGCTTTTTGACGACCTCCAAAGACGCGGTCGCTTCCTTGATCAGCGCGGCGTTAAAAAGCTCGCTGTCGATTTTTTCCGTCACCTGACCCTTTGTCGTCTTACGGATCGTGCAGCGTTCACGGATGGAATCCACTTTGCTGGAGGTCAACCCCCGCAGCGTAATCCGCAGGCCCAGACGGCCAATAAAAACGGCCTCTTCCGGCAGATTCGCCGCCGTTTCGAAGAGACCGTCCAAAATATCCTGTTCATTCAGCTGTTCCAAACTCATAGTTACGTTCCTCCTTCATGGGATAGCAAGTACTATTTTTCATCAAAAATATCAGGATGCGACGATCGGGTCCTTCAGCACGTACGACTCAAACGTAAACGGTGTTTCTTCCACCACCTCTTCGCCTGCGGTCCAGTTGGCCAGCTGAATTTTATCAACCATGCAATTGACTAATTCAATCCGTTCAAAGCCATAGGCTTCCGGATCGTCGAGCTTGTGAATGATCGAGAACTTCCGGAATCCCCGCGCGATCATGTCCGAGGTGATTTTGTAACCGCTCATCGTGCCGGTCCCTTTTTTGCGGCCCAGCTTGAACACCGTATACTCGGTCCCCACGAGATTCAGCTCCCGTTTGTCCGCCTCCACATTGGCCTCCAGATGATTCAAATTCGACTGCCACACCCCGTCGATAAAAATCTGGCCGAACGTCCCCATAATGACGCGGCCCGGATCAAGATATTGTGCCATTGACTATTCCCCCTCTGAATTATTGCACGTAAAACGTGCCGAAAATTTGTTCCATCACATCGGTGTCATCCGCCGTCCATGCCAGATAAACCTGATCGTCCTCCGGCTGCATTTGCGGGGCGCTGCCGTAGTAGCGCGGATCCAGCGTCACGTCATAGCCGGTCGATTCGATGACATTTTCCAAAGCCAGCGATTGCAGGTACTGCTTCCCGGCGCCGATCAGCGCCAGCCGGCCTTCTTCGGTGTTGTTTACTTTGCCGATATAATGATCCTCGGCGGTGCGCTGCAAATCGGCATTGATTTGGTCAAGCACGCGGATTTTGCGGATTTTTTTCCAGCCCTTGTTCTGGCCCTCCCGCAATGTCACCAAGCTGTTCACGCCCCGCAGCACCTTGACCTTCCGGCCGTCATGCACCAGCAGCAAGACCCCGTTCTGCACGCCCGCTTCCTGCTCGGAACGCGTCCATCGCCGGGTCACATCCTCAAAAGGGGAGACCGCGTACGTGGCCGATTCCTTCAAGGACTGACCGGCGATCAGCCCGGCGACCCATGCCGCCACTTGGGCGGAGGAGTACGACTTGCCGTTCATGATCGCCCCGGTACCCACATTGACAATCCCCTCAAAATCCAGTGCGGCACTGCGCGCAATCGCCCGGTTCACCGCGTCCGCTCCCGTATCTTCGGCCGCCGTGCCGCCCAGGGTGGCGATAATCCCCTTTCCTTCGCCGCGAACCCGCTTGACCCAGGCGGCCAGGCTGACCCGCAGCGCCGCATCCGTGACGCCGTCCAGCGTCAGCACGTGAAAATCCTGCGTTTCGAACGCTTCCGCGGCCTTCAGGTAGTCCGCGTTCGTAATGCCCGCAATCCCGCTCGCACCCCCGGCAAAAGACTCTCCGGAAACGTCGGCCAGCGTACCGTCGGCGATTTTCTCCGCGATCACCCAGCGGTTGCCCGAATCTTCGTTAATCGCCGCTGCCGCCTTGCCCGCTTCACCGTCGCCGATGGAGATCGTCCGCAGCAGCGTCCCTCCTTCGTACAGCTTCAGCTCTTTCGTTCCCGCCACTGTAAGGCTCGGCTGAACCGTGACTTTAAAGCCGTTCCCCCGCTTGCCCGGATACTTGGCTTTGAGCTTGACGCTATCTTCGGCAGCGGCCGCGCTTTTCAGCGTCAGTTCCGCCGGTGCGGCCGTGCTGTCCGCGATCCGGTAAGCGAGCAGCTTTTTCGGTCCGCCCAAAAGCGCCAAATATAAGGTGGTAAATGCCGAAGCTCCATCGGATTCATCCTCCGTATAGAGCTCGCGGATCGCCGCTTCGCCGGCGACCTCCACGAATTGCCCGACCGGTCCCCAATGGGACTTTACCGGTGCGACCACCACGCCGCGGGCTCCCGGCTGAATCGCCGTTCCGGCCGCGCTCACAAAATTCATATACAAACCGGGGAGCACCGGTTGATTCGTTACGTTCCAAGTTCCTCCTGCCATATTACTGCACCTTCCTTTTCAAGAATTGTTGGACCCGCTGTCTGGCTTCTTCCACGCTAAAATGGTTCCGCGATGCTCCATGCACCGCGCCCAAAAGAACTTCCCGGTTCACGCCCAAAAGGGCGGCGCTGTGTTCCGCCAGCTCCTCGAGCGGATATTCGGCTTCGGAAGCCGTTTTCCCGCTGATTCCGGCGGCTTCGGTCGTTTGCTTGTTCTTCGATTTCACGATAACTCACCTCAACACTCAAATATGGGATTGATAATAAACGAACTGCATGAGCGGGGCGTCCGCGGATGCCTCCGCTACTCTCCGGCTTAAGGTAACGCTTAACGGCCCTTCCCCTGACGGGGAGTAGCCGTCCGCCACCGTTTTGGTGTTTACCTGGACCCCGGTTGCCCTCATGTAGGTTTTCTCTTCCGCTGCTAGCGGAAGTTTCGCGGACAAGCCCAGACCTTCGAGCAGCCGCAGTAATGCGGCATGCTCCTGATCGGCATCCGCGGCACGGAAAAAAGCGCTCGCCCGCTTCCGCACCTCAACCGCCTTCGTCCCCTGGGGAACGGCGCTCATCTCGACGACGCGCCATAAAATCGCGGGGGAGCCCGCTCCCACCGGCCAGTTCCCGGTGTATACGGACCACTCGCGGCCCAGCCGCTTTTGGGTCCAATCCGCCAGCGCAATAAGCCAGGGGTCGCTGACGATCGGCGTCGGCTCGGCTAAAGGTTGAGGCGACACCAAGGCGTATTGCAGCGTCCTTACCGCGGCTTGGCGCTCCTCGTCCACCCAATCGGGGCCGGAAGGGCCAAGGGAGAGCAAGGTGAACTTTCCAATCGTATCGTCCTCCAGCAGTTGCTTGTCCAGCGCCTCGTTCAAAGCGGCGGTCAGCGCCTGCAAGGGATCCGATGACGATGACTGTGCCGGGGAAGCCTGAGAACCGTACATCTCGATGTTCATCAGATACCGGAAGCCTTTCCAGAGGCCGGAACCGGGACTTTCCCCGCTGTCTTTTCCCGCGGCCAATACAGCGTAGGGCTTCGGCGCCTCCGCTCCGGCGGGCGGGGCATGGAGATAGACTTCCCGCAATTCCGGGACAGAGCTTCGAAGCTTGTCATAGGTCGTTCTCATCATGGAATCAAGCATGATCCAACTCACCTCCCTTCCGCCGGGCTTCCCGCCGCGACGCATCTCGGCAGGCTGCAAAACTGCCGGTTTCCTTCAAGGCGTCCCCAAACGCAGCGGACGCAGCGCTCCGGCTGAGTCCAGTCCGCTTCCGCCGCGATCCGATGATTCGGCGGATTTTTATTGTTGCTGCTGCGGTTTCGCAAATCGCTTCCCTCCCATAAGAAAAGCCGCTGAACGGGTCAGCGGCTTTCATGTTTTTTATGAAGAGTGCTCAGGAGATGAAGGATTTCGACTATTTCGCCGCCTGACCACTCGATTTCCACAATATAAATTTACCATGCCTAAAGTCGAGCGAATGGACACGCACTGGGCAAAAACCGGACAAAAACAGGAACACATGTTCTTGTTTTGTTCGGTTTTTGCGTCCACTGCTTTCCCCGCCGCGGAATTAACGGGATATCCTCCCGTTAATTCCGCGCTCATTGCGCCATCTTGCGCTTTAGCTGGAATTTCTCCAGCTAAATTTGCCCCTCCGGCGCGAATCGGCCTTCCGGCCGCCAAATAACTGGAGTTTTTCCAGTTATTCGCCTGCCGCGGCCGTCCCCGCGCCTGATTAACGGGAGTTTTTCCCGTTAATCGGACGCTCTCCGCCCAGCCCGCATCCAGCATCCAAGAAATCTTACGGAATAAGCACCGCATCCCCCGGTTTCAACCCTTCCAGCACTTCCGTTAAATCGTCCACTTCGAGTCCTGTCCGGATGACGCGTTTTTCCGGCTGTCCATTCCCCTTGTCCAGCATAACGTACGGGGTATCTTTGTCGCGCAGGATGCCCAGAGACGGCACGGCGATCACATTCTCTTTCCGCAGCGTCTCAATCGTCCCCTCCAGACTAAGGCCTCCGATCAGCCCGGGGCTCGGCTCCAGATCAATCACCATATCGAATTGGGACGGCAGCTTCGGATCCGTGTTCGCTCCTTTTTGGGCAAACTTGGAGATTTGTCTGACCTTGCCCGACAGCTTCAAGTCGGGATTGCCGGTCGCCTTCACGCTCACACTCATTCCCGGTTTGACGCGAAACATGTCCGCCTCGGAAATCGAAGCGAGAAATTGGAGCTTGTCCGTATTCACGATCGTTCCCAGGACCTGCCCTTCCGAAGCCATACGGGTCTTGTTCTCCGTGTCGTACAGAACGAATACGCCCGCCGTCCCGGCATGAACCGCCGCGTTGCCGATAATCGCCTTTTTGGCTTGCAGCTCCTTCATTTTCAATGCCAGCGCTTTTTCATTCAACGTTTGGGCTTGGCGTTTGGTTTCCCGGTCGGCATAGGCCTTTTTCCGCTCCTCCTCGGTTGCCCCAGGCGGTTCCGTATCCTCCGCCGCATTCAAGGTCAGCTTGTTCAGGTCCAGTTCCACCTTGGTCTTCTCGATCTCACTCTCCAGTTGCTTCGCTTCGCTCTCCAGGGTCTGGGTATCGAGTGTGAACAAAAGATCGCCTTTTTGAACTTGCTGGCCGTTCTTCACCCGCCACTCCCGGATCTTTGCCGAAAAAGGCGCGAACACTTCGGTTTGCTCGGCATAGGCGGATTTGCCTTTAACCTGCACTTTCTGAGCCAATGTCGCCTGAGTGACCTGAAATGTAATCGGAACTGGCGTCTCCGCCGGAAGCTCCGGCTCCGGCTTGTACTTTTGATAAATCCAGTACCCCGCACCGGCCACAATCGCGATGGCGAGAATCCCTTTTATCCATGTCTTCATCTCTATAATCCCTTTCCTGATCATTTCTGCCGTTTAAACCCGTTATGCCGACTTGATCACGCGCAGGGCATTTGTCCTGGAGGCGCTGATCGCCGGGTAGATGCCCGCAAGCACCCCTACCACCACGGCAAAAACCATGCCGGCGGGAAGCGTGGACAACTCGATCACCACCGTCATGGGGCCTCCTTCCTGCGACATCATCTGACTGGCGAGAAGCCCGTTCACCTGGTCGACGGCCAGGAACGCAATCACGATTCCGACCGTCCCCCCGAGGAGTCCCAGTAAAGCGGCCTCGACGATAAACATCTCCCGGATCTGCCACAGATTGGCTCCCAGCACTTTCATGACGCCGATCTGCTTGCGCCGTTGATGGGTTGACATAATCATCGCCACAATGATGGACAGCGAGGCCAGCATCATAACAAATAGGCCGATGCCCATCGCCGCTTTCCGGTACAAGTCCAACTGTTCGCTCATGGCCTTCTCCTGAAACAAATTGCTTTCCGTCCGCAGCGTCAGCCGCTGGATTTGCTGTTCCACCTGGGCCACGTATTTTTTGTCTTCCACTTTTACGAGCGCGGAGTTAAGACGGCCGCTTCCGGCGGGACCCGTCTCGCTGTTTTGCAGCTGATCCTTGAGCATACGGGCGGTATCCAGGGAGACGTAAACTTTTTTGTCGTACATCGCATTGTTCGCATTCGTTCCTTCCTGTAGCTTTAATACGCCCATCACCCGAAGGGACGTGCTTGTCCGCATCTTCGTCATATCGGCCGGATCGGGGCTCTTGAATTGGATCTGGTTCTGATATAAGTCGGCGGGAGCCGACATTAATTCCATAAATTGTTGCAGCAATTCGTCATTATACGGGTCCTCGGACAGCTTCTCCTGCATCTGCTGTATGACCTTGGGGTCCACCAATCCGTACGTGGCCCCATAATTGACGACGGCCGCGCCGTTCATTTCCGAAGGGGCCCCTTGTGCGAAGCGAAAGCCGAAATCGCGTAACGAAGCCAGTTCCGTTCCTATGACCTCCACACCGGAGGAGCGTCCGTCGGACGTCACCATTTCCATATAATCGAGTTTGAGCATGGGAGCCACCGAGACCACATGCGGCAAATTGCGGATGACTTCCAGCTTGCGCGGGGTGAGGGCGCCGCGGTCAAAGCCCGAGCTCGAGGCTCCGGTTTTTCGCCCTTCGACGCCACTCGATATCCCCTCGTTCGGCGATACGGTAATTTCGTCCATGCGGTAATTCTCGTTTAAGGTCTTCTCGGTATACGTCTGGACCGATTTCCCGACGTTCAAGGCAATAATCAGGGCCGCACAGCCGATAGCCAAACCGGCCATACACAGCAAAGTGACCACTTTTCTGCGAATGATCTGCCCCCAGGCCATGCGCAACACATCAACAGTTCTCACAACGCTTCTCCTTTTTCCATCTCAAGTTCATTCAGCGGCTCATTCGTCGTCTCCCGAATCAGTCTTCCGTTCTTCAGCGTAATGACCTTCTGCATCTGGTCAGCCACCTCCGCTTCATGGGTAACGATAATAAAAGTGGTCTGCATCTGCTGGTTCAACCGCTGGATAATGGCCAGAATCTCTTCCTCGGTCTCCGTATCGAGATTTCCGGTCGGCTCGTCCGCAAAAATGACGGATGGCTCCGTAACCAGCGAGCGCGCGATACTGACCCGCTGCTGTTGGCCACCCGAGAGCTGCGATGGGAAGAGTCCCGCCTTCCCGGCCAACCCGACCTGTTCCAAAAGCGCTTCGGCCTTTTTCCGCCGCAGGGCGGGCCGCATGCCCATAAAGACCAGCGGAAGCTCCACATTCTCCCTTACCGTCAAATTGGACATCAGTTCATAAGCCTGAAAAATAAATCCGATATGCTGGCGGCGAAATTCGGCCAACTTGTTCTCCCCCAGCCGCACGATGTCCGTGCCGGCAATCCAGATGCTCCCTTGATCCGGCTTCATCAAGCCGGCCATCAAGTTGAGCAGGGTCGATTTGCCCGAGCCCGAGCTGCCCAGTAGAGCGACCATCTCCCCCTTGTCCACGGTCATATTGATTCCGTCCAATACGGGGACGACTCCTTGGGGGCTGCGGAAGGTATGGCTGACCTGGTCTACGCGCAACATGTTATCCCTCCTGTTTTTTCATGCAAAGTATGTACTCTTGCCGCCTCCATCCCTTCATTATAGGAGCCGGTTGTATCGGACTTCAGCCGAGTTGTATACAGGTTGTAACTTTTAATAGGCATAAAAACCACCCGTGTGAACGGGTGGTTTGCTCTAAGGCTATAAGCCTTTATTACCGGCTCGCGTCAAAAGGCGCTAGCTTTCACTACGTTCAAGCTGCTAGGCCATTGCCAGATAACATAAAATCCCTGCATATCTGCATGCTTTTTTCCTGTTTGGACTCAAAATTTCTAAATACCTGCAAATCTGCAGGAATTTTCGATGAAACCGGCTCGTTTCTCTAAAATCGCTGGAAATGCCTGCAGATTTGCATCTTTTTTCGCATTCCCTCGGGAATCAGGCCTAAATACCTGCAGATTTGCATCTTTTTGGAGTTCGAAGCTTTGAAGCACACTAGACGCCTCTTTGTAGTGACATATCCCTTCGATTAGCTATTAAGCCACCTTTCCTTTCGTTATACATAGTAGCTTAAACACCCCTATGATCACGAACCCATCAGGTGGTTTGTTGTTTCGCACGCTTCGCGAGCTCAACTGGCTAAAGCCCCAAATAAAAATACCCCCGAAAGACCCGGGCACAATTTCGGCTGTACTCCGGTCTCTCAGAGGCAAAACTTCTAATTAATTTGTACCCGGCAGAGGGTCGATGATCACCACGGTCTGAAGGTAAAGCGGTAAATTTCACTGTTGTCCACGGAGCTGCCCAGAACGAACAGATCGTCTCCCTTCCAGCTTAACTTGAGAAACTGGTCGATGTTCCGGTAGACGACCGTATCCGAATCAAGGCCTGTCTCTTGAAGATAGGCGACATGCACCTCATTCGTCCGCTTGTCCGTTCCAAGCAGGTAAGCGAGACGAAATTGTTCCTCATCGATCCCAAATCCCCAGATCGCCCCTTGCTTCAGAAGCTCATAAGTTCCCGATTCCGAATGGAAGCGATACAATCCCTGCACATGGGCCACCGTTCCCAGCACCAGCAGATCTCCGTTTTTCAGCACCCGAAAATCGTGAATTTCATCGGCCTTGAGCATCAGAGTTCCGTCCGCTTCCCCTTTTAAAGGGTGGCGGTAAATCCCCGAGTGCTCGCCCAACTGCGCCAGTATATATGTTTGTTGATCGTTCGTGCCGGACAAATCAAACGGAAACACATCCCGAGCGTTAATCCCGGCAGGCTTCGCGATCCGTTCCTGCAGCTGTTTGTAGGTGTACAGCATTTCCTTCTTCTCCGTCTTCGGGTGATATAACCGGTAGGTCGTTCCATCAAAGCCGATAAGCGCTTCGTTCCCCGCCTGCCTCAAGTAAAAGGACTTGTCGGAGAAAAGCAGCTTTTTTTGACCCGATGCAAGATCGTAAGCGTACGTCTCCTGCGTTTGATTCGAACGGTACCGCGAATAGATCAGCGTGCCGTTCCAAAAGGAAAACGTGTCGTACAGAACACTGGAATCGAGATCCTTCACCCGGTTGTCGTCCAGGTGGAGCAGGGATAGCTTCATTCCCGTGTAGGAAGCGTCGGTTCGATTTAGGACCAGTGTGTTATGATCGAGGGCCTCAAAGTTATAGACGGCAAAATTATTCGGCAGCTTCGTCGCCGACTCCGTCGAGAAGGCATTGCCCGGCTTGAGGGGGAGGCTGTTGTCGAACTGGCTGCCGGACAGTTCGATTGTACGGGGGTGGATATAGATCAGGTTGAACAAATGTTCCAAACCGTAAATGCCCCCGACTCCGGCCATCAGAATTCCGGCAAGGATCAGTTTATTCCGGAAAGCCGCCCAAAAATTACGTCGCTCCATGTTTATCCTCCGGCAACAGGATCGTGACCCGCGTCCCTTTTTGCAATTCGCTGTCTATTTCCACCCGGCCCCCATGAGCTTCCACCGTTTGTTTTACGATGGACAAGCCCAGACCCGCACTGCCTTTTTCGCTCCGGTGTTTCTCGCCTTCCCGGTAGAACGGTTCAAATACAAGCTTCAGCGCTTCAGGCGAAATACCCTCCCCCTGATCGGTGATCCGGACCGCCACCATGGCATCCTCCCGAGAAGCTTCGATATGAACGGAAGAGTTCACGTAGCCGTACTTGATCGCGTTATCCAACACATTCAGGAAGACCTCCTTCAGTTTGTGGCGATCTCCCCGGACCTCAAGCCGCTCTTCCACGTTGTATTGGATCCGCATATTGTATTTGCTCGCTTTTATAGACATATCTTCGCAGGCTTCCCGGACGACCTTGGCGGCATCGATCGCTTCGAACCGGTAGGCCGGCAATGGACCGGACGCCACGGAGACCTCCAGAATATCGGCAACCATCCCGTTCAACCGCCGGCTCTCCTTGATGATATAATCCAGCCCCTTGTCAAAATACATCCGGTCGGAAAAACCGTTGTCTTTAAGAATTTGCGCATAGCCCAAAATAGTGGTCAACGGGGTCTTCAATTCATGCGTCACATTGTCAAAAAAAGCTTTGCTGCGCGCCTGCACCTGTTTCACCTCATCCCGCTCGCGTTCGATGACGTCGATCTGCTCCCGAATTCTCCGGATCATCGCGGCAAAGCTGGTCGCCAGTTCGCCGATTTCGTCCCGGGTGGTGATGCGGATATCCGCGACGAGATTTCCCTGCGCCACTTCGGCTGAACGCCGCGTGAGCACGCGAATCGGGTTCGTGATTTTTCGGGAAATCAGCACGGAAGCCAGGAACACAAACCCAAAGATCAGAGCGGCGAAATTTTTAATCGTCTCCTGATACCGGACGTGACGTTGGTACAAATCGCTGTAATCCTTGTCGAATTGAAGCAGCCCGATAACCGCACCCCGAGCCGTCAGGGGAAAGGCCAGCCGCGCGATCATGCGGTTATTCTCCACATAGGTGGTATAAACCACCTTCTGTTCGGCAGCCGTTGTATGATAATCCAATGGGGATCCCGGCGCCGCTTCACCCGCCTCCTCTTTGCGAAAAGGAGTTCCGTCCGGACGGTATAAGGTCACCTTCCCGCCGACGGCGCTGCCGATTTGGCCGGCAAGCTCGGCATTTTCCAACGCCAGCGTTTTCTCGCTCATTCGAAGATTATGGATCAGGAAGTATTGGTTCACCGCGATATCGAGGTTCTTTTTGAAATGCCCCATATCCTCGTCCACCTCGCCGTACAGGTTGTCCACCCCGACTTTGCCGGACAGAATAATCAGCAGGGTAAACCCCAGAAACACAATAACCGAGAATAAGAGCACCAGCTTGAACTGGATCGTCCATTTCATGGCTGCACCGGCGCGTTCATTTTGTAGCCCACTCCGAAAACCGTCTCGATAATGGACATTTCCGAATCGCTCTGATCCAATTTTTTTCGGATACGCTGCACATGAATATCCACCGTACGCGTATCTCCCGCAAATTCAAATCCCCAAACTTTGTCCAGCAGTTCGGACCGGGTAAACACTTTATGAGGGTTGGTGGCCAGAAACAGCAGCAGATCGTATTCTTTATTCGTCAGCCCCGCCCGCTCACCGTTCCGTAATACCTCCCGCTCATCCTTGCGGATTTCGATATGGCGGCCCAGCCGGACGACATCGAACGCCCTTTTCTCCACCGTCTCGCTGATCAGATCGATGCGGCGAAAAATCGCGCGGATGCGTACGACAACCTCCCGGATATCAAAAGGCTTGGTGATATAATCGTCGGCTCCCAGCTCCATCCCCAGCACCTTGTCCAGCATATCCGATTTGGCCGTGATCATCATCACCGGCACCTTCCACTGCACGGACAGCCTTTTGCAGATATCAAAGCCGCTCATATCGGGCAGCATCAGGTCCAGCAGCACCAGATCCGGCCGTTCCCGTTCCATCAAGCGCAATCCTTCCGAGCCGCTAGCGGCCTGATGGATGATGAACCCCTCCTTGGTTAAGGAATAAGACAAAATATCCCGAATGGAGTCCTCGTCCTCGATAATCAAAATTCTTTTCGACATCTTGATGTCATCCTCTTTCCCTTTTCCTAAAACATGGATGCGTTTCTGTTTCACCGATCTGTCCATATTTTGAAGGCAAGAAACCGGTTTGAACAGAAAAACCGCGGAAATGTTACAAATCGGATACAACTATCCAAGCTTTGGATACATAAGCCCATTATACTGTGTAACAGCCAAGTCATGTATGAAGCTGAATACTGGAAATTCATGTTTAAAGGGGAATTCGCGGTTATGCTGGACGAAAGACAACTTAATGAAGCTTATGTTCGATATAGAGCGGAACTAGTGAGGTATTTATCCCGAATATTGCGTCATCCGCAAGATGTGGAGGATCTCGTGCAGGATTGCTTTATCCGGCTGATGACGGTGCAAGCGAAGCTTGAGGAATCCCGTATCCCTTACTATTTAAAAGTGATCGCCCGAAATATGGCCACCGACGTGTTCAGAAAGAAAATCAGGACCGCGAAACGGGACAGCCGCCTAAACTCCCCCCGCTTCTGCCAGGATACCTCGGAGCTGGAAATCGAGGAAGGCGTCCGCGAAATGGTTTCCCTGATCGGCAACCAACAACACCGGCGGATTGTGGAACTGCGCATCATCCATGGATACACCATTAAAGAAACGGCACAGCTGATGGACTGCAGCGAAAGTAAGATCAAATCTTCGGTCCATTCCGCCGTCAAACGAATAAGGGCTAACCTTAAAGTCATTTCTTGAAATACCGTTCACAAAAAAACCGGCGTTCCCGCCGGCTCCTGCTCCTATCCCTTACACGCCTCAGGCACTCTATCGTTCACGTATACCTCCAGCTTCATAGCCAGCGCGAGGATGCGGATCGCGTCGGCTTTGATGCGGCGGTAGGTACGGTCGCTGATCCCCATTTCCCCGCAGCTGATAAAATCATACTCGCCCTCGTCATCGAGATAGCTCCGTTCGATCACTTCCCGCTGCATCTTCGTGAGGCGCTCCATCGCCTGGTCCAGCAGCTCCGACTTGCGGATCAGCTCGGCTTCCCGGTCAACGTTCCGGATGGCCGTTCGCTCCGCCGGCTTGCTGATCACATGCGTGGCTCCATGGAACCTCGGTTCGTAGTTGACCGTCATCCCGGCCTGCTGACGGACGAAACCGATTTGCCGGAACTGCCGCACCTCCTCCAGCCGCTTTTCTACTGCTGCCCGCGTAGCGGAATAATCGATGGACAAGGTGTCAAACACGGTTATAAACGGATGTGTACGTCTTCTTCCCACGGCGATCCCTCCTGAAGATATTTCCACCAACAACTTGCCAATTTGGTAACATCATCTTTTGTGTCTCTTGTCTAAAAACTCGTATTTCCTCCCAAAAATCTAAATTATCAATTTTATATTACCAATACGGTAACTTTAACCCTATTTTACATTACCATTTTGGCAATGTCAAATAATTCCCAATGATTTTATCGAGCTTTATTTACCAAAATGGCAACCTCATGATATAATAGAAGAAACCATAAAAACGGGGAGTTCCTATGCAGAGTCTTGGGGATCGGATCAAATTCCTTAGGGAGAAAAAGAATATGACGCAAAAGGATCTCGCTGCCGCAGCGGGGTTAACCGTCGTTCAACTGTCCCGGTACGAAACCGGCGACCGGAAGCCGGATCCCGAGGCTTTGCGCGGGATCGCCGACGCCCTGGACAGCAGCGCGGACTACCTGCTCGGCCGGACCGAGGCACCTTCGGAGTCGTACGACAAAGGCGCAAGCCTGTCTTTTTACGGCGGACCCGAAGCCTACACTTCGGACGAAATCGCGATGATGGAAGCCGCGCTCAAAGCTTACCGGGAACAGAAGAAAAAATTGCTCGACGGCGGCAGCGAAAATCCAAAAAATTAAAGGATTTAATGACGAAGCGTCGAATAAGTAGCTTCAGACAAATCCACACAACAAGAATCAGGCCCTTTTTGGATAAGGGCCCTTCTTTTCCGATACATACCGAACATACATTCTCTTTTGAGGTGATTTTATGTTATTCTCCTACTATAGGGAAACCGAGTTGGAGCAATGGATCAGCGGCAAATATTTAGCCCATGGGATCCTCGGCCCGGCGGAGCACGATATTGAGCACATCGCATACGCCTTTGGTGTCGATCTCGTGTACGAGGAATGTCCGTCTTTCTCCGATAATGAAGAGCGGGTGATTTTTCTGAACAAGCATGCGGACGATGTGACCGCCCGGGTGATTTTTTTCCATGAGTTATGCCATGTCCTCAGGCATGCCGGGGATCAGCGAATCATGCCCGCCATGTTCAGAAGCGCCCAGGAAACCGAAGCGGAACAGTTCGTGCTGTACGCGGCCATTCCCTTTTATATGTTCACCCGGCTGCCGGTGCCGGATCAGCGCTCCGAAGCGGTCGCTTATCTCGCGGAGACCTTCCGCGTCCCTTACGGGCTCGCGGAGCATCGCCTGGACCAGATCCAGCGGCGGGTGCTGCACGGCAGCCTGATCGCCGCCGCCAAAGAGGCGGACCGCCAGAGACAATCCGCCTGCGGGTGGTCCGGGGAAACGAAGCGGATCATGGCTCAGTTGGAGCGGCAGCTCGGCGGCAACCCCGGAGGGAATTAAGATGAAGCTCGCCCTCTATTGCGACTTTATATCGGAAGAGATCCGGCCTTTGCAACTGGTGATCCGGTTCGGCCCGGGAGAGCCGGACTGGAGCGGCGTGTTGTATTTGCCGCTTCAGGGTCCGTTCGAGCCGTTTGAGCCCGAGAACTTCGGGGACCGGATTGTCGCCTCCGTTCTCCTGGAGGACCTCGTCCTCAGGCGTAGCGGCGACGAGGAACTCGGCATTCTGCTGCCTAATCTCGCCCGCCGCCACCCGGGGGCCGACATAACGATGCTCGTCGTACAGATTGCCGACGCGGAGGAAGTTTTGGGGTATAAGTGGGGAGACCGACTACTTGAGTAGCGGTCTTTCTTCGTATCTCTCACCCTGTCCCAAGTTTGTATTTGGCCATATGTTGATCCGTTATGGAGGGATTTAACCGATCCTCGGGAATATGGTGAATCGTGATAAAAGCTGTTTAAGCCACGATTTTGTCGAAGCGGCTTTTGACCACTAGCGTTGCATTAATCCGAGGGGACTAACGGCTGTAACAGCCTCCCTTTGAGCCGGACGGGTAAATAAGGGCTATTTGAGGCGCGATTTTTTCGAAATCGTCCTTTCCGTGTGAAATAGAGGTCCTTTGGGGCCTTATTTTTGGGAAAAGCGGGCCGAAACCTGATTTCGGGACCCGAACCACGGGAAGGCCAAATATCGGGAATATCTCCCGTTAATGCTTACCTATCTCCGCAGAAAAGGTGGATTAACTGGAATACTTCCCGTTAAATCCCGTTGAAATGAGGAGATTCGAGGTTAGGACGCGAAATAGCTGGAACTTATCCAGCTATTTCTGCTCCAAAAGGCCGAACAATAAAATTAACAGGGGTTTTTCCTGTTAATTATACGGGGGAGCGAGGCTCGCCGACAAAGCTCGTTGCAAGCTTACTCCCCCTGCCCTGCACCTGCATTATAGTAAAAGGGAACGATCAATCGCCGTCATTTCTTCGAAAAAGCGAGCCAGGTCATCGTTGCTCCCGACCGCTTCGTCTTCTCCGGAGCAGACCGCCCAGGACACCCGCTGCTTACGCAGCCTTTCCGCATCGTTTACGCCGAACTCGCCGTAATATACCGTCGGCTCATTGGCGGGATCGCCCCAGTTATCCCATCCTTGGGGATGTATATGCCCGCCCGTCCGGCAATTCACGAACACCGTTCGGGCATGTTTTCGCCACGGCCGCCCCAGGTACACCGATGCTTCGGGAACCCCCGGAGCGGCGGTCAGCCAGCAATCCCGGAACACGAAGCCGTGCCGCTGGCCCTCCGGAGTGGAGGCGGCGGTGATGTATCCGGGCCGGCCCGCCTTCGCATGCGAAAGGCTGCGAATCTCGCAGCGTTCAAACAAAGCGGCCGCCCCGCCGAAAATAAAATCGACCGTGCCTTCAATCCGGCACTGCCGGTACAGCTGCCGGCAAAGGGCCCGGCGGTTTCTCAGCGGGATACCGCCGAACGGTTCGCCGTTTTTTTGCGCGGGCGGCAGCGGCCCCGTGCACAAGGTGTCCTGATGGCCCTTAAAGGTGCAATTCAGAAACAAGGTTTTGTCGCAGTGGGCATAGACGGCGAGCGCCTGGCCCACATCGTCCCCCTGCCCCGCCGTATTGGAAACGGTCAAATTTTCAAGGATGAGTTCGCTTCCGCCCAGGAACAACGTGGGAGTGGCGAACGTGCCGATTTCTCGCCCGCGTTCATCCAGGTCTTTGGCACAACGGTCCATCGTAATTTCCACCGGGCCGATTCCGATGAGCCGGAGACGGGAACGATAAATCCGCACCGTCTCCCGGTAAACGCCGGATAGAATAGATATCCGCACCGGTTCTTCTCCGGGAACGCGTTCGGCGGCCTCCACCGCTCCCTGAACCGTGGCGAAATCACAATACGCTTCCGGTCCGACCAGCCATTCCAGCATTATTCTTCCTCCATGAGGTGCCGGCGCAAGAACGACTGCCAGGCCGCCCGCATCTCCGCCGTCTCCATATGTCCGCCGCCCCCGATCCGCGGCTGCCAATGCTCCGGCACGCCGGCGGCGGCGTACGCTTCGGCGAGCCCCGCCGCCAACAGCTCCACGCCTTCCGGCGGGCACAGCCGGTCGTTCCGGCCGGTCAGGCTCATCCGGGGACGGGGCACGATCAGCTTCTGAATGTCCAACGTGCTGAAGTGCTTGAGCAGCCCCGGGACATAGGAGTAGAAGCCATGATGGTCCAGACCCCGCTTGGCGATCAGCGTCGCGGCGTCCACCTGGCCGCATATGTCGATCGTCACCTTGACGCGTTCATCAAGCGCCGCCAGCCACCAGGCCATCAAGCCGCCCATGGACATCCCGATCGTGCCGACCCGGGAGCCGTCGATATCGTCGCGGCCGAGCATATAATCGATCAGGCGGCGGTTGTCGTACAGCATCATCCCCCACATGACCCGGCCGTTCCACAGCATCTCCTTGACGAGCTCGCTCTCGGTTTTGCCGGCGCGTTCGTTGAACGCCCACATATCGATGCAGCAAACCGCACACCCCATATCGGTCAACACTTTGGCAAAAGAAGGCTCCTGCAGATAAGTGCCGCTGTGGAGCAGTTCCTTCCGGCCATTCGCATAGTTCCCGCCATGGGAATGGTTGAATATGACCAGAGGGAAGGGGCCGTCCCCTTCCCGCGGTTTCGCGACATAGGCCGGGACCGGCTCGATGCCGTTCAAGTCCAGGAGCAGCGTCTCCAGGAGAAACCCTTCCCGCTCCTCCCACTTCAGCAATTCGGCGTCCAAAGGCCCGTCTTCCGGAAGATCGCCGAGCAGGCCGAGCAGTTGTTCCCGCGCACGGTCCGCTCCCCGGTTCCGATGCATATTTTCCTTCCCCCTTTACCGATTTGAAAAGTGCCCGACAGGCACGGGTATGGCGGGGTGCCGTTCCCAACTTCAACTTTGCCGGTCCCTGCCTTGGTACCGGAAATAAGCGAAGTCGGCATAACAACCGCCAAACCGGTTCATATCGTGAGCCGCGATGCCGATAAAATTGCCGGTAAACCCGCCGGACAAGAACCCCATGTTACGGGTCATGCCCAGAGGGCGCCACGTTTCTTCATCGTCCTCGCGGTAGAAGAACCGGCCGTCTGTCCCATGGACGTCCACGGCCAGGTCAACCGCCCCGGTCCCCCTTAGCTCAACCGCGTTCAGCTCAAGCTCGAATTCGTCTCTCTCACAGCACATTAGCCGCAGCACCTTCCCCCGGCCCTCCTCATGGCTGACGCAGGCGTACCGGTAGTTATCCTCGTTGAGGTAGAGCATGAGCCCGGCCATCTGTAAATAAGAAACCGGACTGAACTCCACCCTCGTTTCCGCGCGGAACGATTTGTCCGTCTGACGAATCGCCAAAACATGATGGCGGAACAAGCTCTGGACCGACTCACCCGCTTGAATCCGCAAATATCCCTTACGCGCGGCCAGCGAACACCAGCTTTCGTCCGCGGGAATCCGCAGCGTGTTCCAGTTTTTCTTCAGCCCCGGTCCCGCGAAATCATCTTCAAAATCCGTCGACATTCCTTTCGTCGTCACCGAAACGTCCCCGGGCAGCGGCACTTTCAACTGCGGGACATTGCCGCCCGCGCTCAGACGAAGCCAGCCGTGCTCATCCCAATATACCTGCTGCAGGGCGGTTTCTCTCCCCAATATGGCATATTGCCCGTCGACCGGACGCGTACACAAATGCGCCATATACCATTCGCCGCCGGGCGTTTGGACCAGGCTGCCGTGACCGGCGCACTGCAGCGGAAGCTCCGGATCATGTCGCGAGGTCAGCATCGGGTTCAACGGATCGACTTCGTAGGGGCCCGGCAATTCTTTGGAACGGGCAACCGTAACGGCATGCCCGCTGCCGGTCCCGCCTTCTGCCGTGATGAGATAATAGTAGCCGTTGTGCTTGTAAATGTGCGGGGCCTCCGTCTTTTTCAACGACGTGCCGTCAAACAATTTCCGCGGTTCGCCGACCAGGCGGCCCAAACGCGGATCAAACTCCTGGATCACGATCCCGCTCGATTTATTGCCTTCGGTAATCCGGTAATCCCACAGGCAGTTCAGCAGCCATTTGCGGCCATCGTCATCGTGGAACAGGGACGGATCGAAACCGCTGCTGTTCAGGTAGATCGGCTCCGACCACGGACCGTGGATCGACGGGGCCGAAATTAGATAATTGTGGCAGTCTTTAAAAGGACGTTTCGTGCTTTTTACATCGGTATACAACAGATAAAACAATCCATCATGATAGCTGAGCTGCGGGGCCCAGATGCTGCAGTTCTTCGGATTCCCCCTCAAATCCACCTGATGGGTCAAAATATCCGTGCAATGCTCCCACTCGGCCAGGTTGGACGATACGTATACCCGAACGCCGGGGAGCCATTCAAACGAGGAAACCGCGATGTAGTAAAGATCCCCCGCCCTAAACAGGCAAGGATCGGGATTGAACCCCGGCAGTATGGGGTTTTGAATAACTCCTGCGCCAGCCGTTATTTCGTTCGTCGTCATGATGTCCCCCTAAACTCCCGCATTCTGTTGTTCCGGCGGAACCTCCACCTGTTCCAACAGCTTCTCGGGATGCTTCGTATTTCTGGATTCGCAATGCTCGACCGTAACCTGTTCTCCGTTTTCCACATAAAAAGCGGGTCCCTCATGGTTCTCGACCGTGACATGATGAAACCTTACCTGCCTCACGTTTCCGAGGAAAAAGCCCCTGCCTGCCATCTCGCCGATTCCCGCCATCATGGCCGGAACTCCCGGAACCGCGTCCTCCGCCATGGAAATATCGATATGGTCGAACGTAATTTCGGAAATATATTGCTCGGCCAAGCCGTATAAAAAACCTGCCGCGGCATGAACCCGTCGGGCGGTAATGTTGGCGAAGTGGATGCGCCGAAAACACGGCGTCTCTTCCGTGACGGGATACGGATTTTTGTCCCATACGTATTTGTCTTTCCCACGCGGACCGCAGAAGTAGTAGAGATTCAGGATAAACGGACAGATCACGTTATCCATCACGATATTGCTGATGCGGATATCCTCGACGATGCCTCCGCGGCCGCGCCGTGATTTTAGGCGAATACCGCGGTCGGTATGCTGAAATACACAGCCGGTGATCGTAACATTGCGGATATCGCCGCTCATTTCACTGCCCAGGACAACGCCTCCATGTCCGTGAACCATCGTGCAGTTCGCAATCGTGATGTTCTCGCAAGGAATTCGCTCCGCGGTATCCTCGGTCCCCGCTTTGATCGCGATGCAGTCGTCCCCGACATCGATATGGCAGTTGCTGATCCGCACGTTCCGGCACGATTCCGGATTAATGCCGTCCGTATTCGGCGAGTCGGCGGGATTCAGAATCGACAAGTTATCGATCGTAACGTCGGAGCATTGAATCGGATTCACCGTCCAGCTCGGGGAGTTGATCAGATTCAAATCTCGGAGCGTCACCCGCCGGCAGCCGTCAAAGCTGATCAGCTTCGGGCGGGGGAATTCCAGTTCCTCCGGCGCGTTCCTTTTCTTGTCCCACCACGGCTGTCCGTTCCCGTTGAGCATGCCGCTTCCCGTAATCGAGACGTTCACGAGGTCCTGGCCAAAGATGCAGGAGGCGTGAACCTCCCGCAGCACGCCCTCCCATCTCGACTTCACGACCGGATACAAGGCGGGATCAGGGTCGAAAGACAACTCGGCGCCCGGGCTTAATCGAAGCTCGACATGGCTTCTCATCATCAGGGCGCCGGAGCGGAACGTGCCGGCCGGCACGAACACCGTCCCGCCCCCGGCCGCTCCGGCCGCATCGATCGCCGACTGAATCGCCGCGGTCGCAAGCTCCCCGGCGCCTGGGACGGCTCCGTAGTCACTAATATCATACAGCCGCATCGATGTTCTTCCTCCCTTGCCCGTCTTCGGAACCGGAACCTGAACCGCTCCGCAGCCGCTCATACTCGCCGCAAGCCTGCAGGAACGCGCCGACTCCCTTTTGGTCATTCGTCACGATCGGCTCGCTGAGATAATAAGCGTACGTGCCGTCCCGCCGGTCCGCCCCGCCCAATCCGGCCACTTGGCAGTTCTTGATCAGGTTGACCCAGCCTTCTTTCGTCTCCAGCACAAACTCCCGAATCAACCCTTCATAGGCCCGATCCAGCGTGCCGAACCACTCCCCGTCCAGCAGTCCAAGGCGGATTCCCTTGGCCATCGCGTACACGATCATGCTCGATGCGGAAGCTTCCAGATAATTTCCTTTTTCCCCTCCCCTATTTATGACTTGATACCAAACGCCGCTGTCCGTATCCTGGACTTTCTTCAGCGCACGCATCAAATCTTGGAGCATCCGGGCAAGCTTCGGATAATCCGTTTGTTCTTTCGGCAGCAGCTCAAGGACATCGACCAGGGCCATGGCGAACCACCCCAGCGAGCGGCCCCAGAAATTCGGCGAAAGTCCGGTTGCCGGATCGCACCAGGGCTGTACTTTTTTCTCGTCCCATGCGTGGTACAGGAGGCCCGTCCCGGCATCCCGCGTATGCCGTTCGCACACGATAAACTGCTTCGTTACATCCTCCAACCCGGCCCCGTCTTCAAACGTCAGCAGATATTCCAAATAAAACGGAGCGCCCATATACAAACCGTCCAGCCAAATTTGATACGGATAAATCTGTTTATGCCAGAACGCCCCTTCCGAAGTCCGCGGATGCGAAGCGAGCTGGCTCCTCAGCAGGCTTGCGGCCTGCCGATAATTGTCCTGCCCGGTTTCCCGGTAAAGCGGGAACAAGAGCTTCCCTGTATTGATATGATCGATATTGTACTCTTCAGGCGCATATCCCCGGATACTTCCGTCCTCCAGGATGAAATGATCCATATTGTCGCGGATAAAATCGAAATACTTCCGCTCGCCCGTCTGGCTCCACAGCAGCGCGAAGCCTTTCAGCACAACGCCGTAATCATAGGACCACTTTCCGCCGTAGCCTTTATCTTCATATAATTTCGGCGTCCGCTCCATCACGGATTCCGCCGTTTTTTGCGCCCAACCGATCCGATTCATTCCGAACACTCCTCCCCGTCTTTGAAAAAATACGGTCCTTACCACGGTACATGGAAAGGACCCTTTGAAATTTGCCGGATTACTTCGAGCTTACCGCCTTATAGGCGGCTTCGTACTCGCTGATGATCTGCGCACCGCCCGATTTTTTCCAATTCTCCACGGCCGCTTTGAACCCGTTCAAATCGATCTTGCCGAGAATGTACTGGTAGGTGGCGTCAATCACGATTTTTTGCAGTTCGGATCCCTGCGTCGTATACGTCTCGGATTCCAGCGAATACGCCGGATTCAAAACGGCATACTTGGCGTTCTCGGCGATCAGCTTGGTGGATTCCACCTTGAGCGGGTCGGCATCGTGAATTTCATAGCCGAACTCCTTCGGACGGGAGGAAGCGAACGGCTGAACCTCTTGTTTCCAAACATCGGAATCCTTGATGGTCACCGCTTTTTGCGCGTCGGCTGTAAAATGGACGCCTTCCACGCCATAGGTCATCAGCGTGAAAATTTCCTCATCCATCAGGTCGTTGACGAATTTCAAAATCCGTTTCAACTCCGCCTCGTCCTTGACTTCCGAACGAGGGAAGGCGAGCAGTCCGCCGATTCCGTTGTTGGCCGCCCAAATAGCGCGTTCCTCTTCTTTACCGGTCGGCGTGATGTTGTTCACCAGGGCCAATTCCATATTGTCCTGGATCCCTTTGGACAGAATCAAAAGGTTCTTGGCATCGAACAACGCGCCCACGTAAATGCCCGCCTTGCCTTGGGCGAAGGCCTGCTGCTGGTCGTTTTTGGCCGTGACGGCGAAATCCTTGTTGATATAGCCGTTGTCATAAAGCGTTTTCATGTAATCCATCGTTTTAATGTATTCCTCGGTGTCGAACTCCGGAGTCATTTTTCCGTCCTCGCTGACTCTCCAGTTGTTCGGCGTACCGAAGTAGGAACTTAACGTTTTGAAAGCTCCGTAGATCAGATCGCTCCGGTCGACGAAGCCGGTCGTGTCTTTAACGCCGTTTCCGTCCGGATCCTGCTCGGTGAACGCCTTGGCGACATTCATCAGCTCATCCGTCGTTTTGGGAACGGGAAGCCCCAACTTATCCAGCCAGTCCTTGCGGATGACAACGCCGTTGCGGGCCAAGTCCTTTTGGAAAGGAATCCCGTACAGCTTGCCGCCGATGGAGGCGGATCGCCGGGTGTCCTCCGGGATGGACGCCAGATTCGGGAACTCGTCCAGATAAGGCTCCACATCCCAGAACATGCCGTTTTTGATGGCATTGCGCACGGAGGAATTGTCCAGGATCGTCAGCGTCACGATATCGGCCAACGAATCGGAGGCGAGAGCCGTATTGATCCGTTCTTCCTTGGAAGCATCGGGAATCCAGGAAATTTTGAGTTTCGTATTCGTGATCTCCTCGATTTTGGGAAGAACCGGCCCCGTCGGCGTGGATGGCGTGTGCAGAATGTTCAGCCAGCTGATATTCGCCGGCCCTTCGGCGCCCGAACCCGCTCCGCTGCTCTGGGCGTTTCCGCCGGTGCCCGCGGCTCCTTCCCCGCCTTTACCTCCGCCGCAGGCGGACAGCAATAAGACACCGGCTAACATCAGGACTCCCCATGACTTGAACTTTGGACTCATCTTTTCTACCCCTTTTTCATTAAGATGAATTGCATCGGTCGAACGGTTTTCCGCCGTCCGATTCAACTTCTGTATCTTCCTCTCCCGCCGGCAATGGCGAAAGCAAGAATTTAAGACTCAGGTAAATCAATACACGCCGTCTTCCCCGAATTTTTTGGCCAACCGGTTGGAAGCCATGACGAGCAGCAAACCGACCAGCCCCTTAAACAGGCCGACGGTGGTACTGAAGCTCAACTGCCCGTTCTTTAGCCCCGCCGTATAAATAAATGTATCGAAAATCTCGGCCACTTCGCGGTTCAAGGAATTGAGCAGCAAGTACATATGCTCGAAGCCCAAATCCAGGGTACTGCCGATTTTGAGAATCAGAAGCGTAATGATGACCGGGCGAATCGCCGGCAGGGTGACATGCCACGTCTTTCTCAAGCGGCCGGCACCGTCCATTTCCGCCGCTTCGTAAAGCTGCGTATCCACGACCGTAATCGCCGCCAAATAAATGATCGTCGACCAACCCAGCTCCTTCCAGATGATCTGGCCGATATACACGGTCCGAAGCCATTCGGGGGAGGTCAGGAAGCTGATTTTTTGAAATCCAAGCGCGGCGAGCAGTTCATTCAGCACCCCGCCGTCCACATTCAGGAATACATAGCTGATGGAGACGATGATGACCCAGGACATAAAATGCGGAATGTAGATGATGGTTTGTACCGCGTTCTTGAACCATTTGACCCTGACTTCATTGAGCATCAGCGCCACAATAATCGGCAGCGGAAAGAAGAAAATCAGATTCATGGCAAACAGAATGAGCGTGTTCTTCAGCAGCATAAAAAAGGTAGGCTCCGTAAACAGCCGGGCAAAATGCTTGAAGCCTACCCACGGGCTGCCGGTGATTCCCAGAAAAGACTGGTAATCCTGAAAGGCGATCACGAGCCCTCCCATGGGCAAATACTTAAATACGATGAAGTAAATCAGTCCGGGAAAAATCATGAGGTACAACAGCCTGTTGCGCTTTAACTGGTTGAGCATCGAAGACGTTTTTTTCTTGCTCTGGAGCCCGGGCTCCATTCTCATATCCAACGGTGCGGCATTTGACGCTTTCACTGGGGCAACCTCCTTGGCGCTATCCTATTTACCCTTCCAGCGTAAGCGATTCATCCCATTCCGCAAATAATCATTACATGATAGCGGTTACAAAACTCAAGTACAGCAGGCCTTCCCGGCCTCGACTACTAACTTAATGATTACGCCCTAATCTAATGAGCATCGGCCGTGTTCCAAACCTTTCCTCATTATACATGATCATCTCAGATCTGGATTATATACGAAATCCGGACTCCTTGCTAAGGTTGAATTGTAAACGATTTCGAGGAGGATAATCACGTGGCGCAAACATTACGAAAAAAACGTTCTATTGGAAGCATCATTTTTACGACGGTCAATACGACCCTGCTAGCTCTGCTCGCTCTCGTCTGTCTTTTGCCTTTTGTGAATGTCATTGCCAGCTCCTTCGCCTCCACGCAGGAAATGGTAGCCAAGAAGTTCATCCTGTTCCCCACTACGTTTTCGCTGGATGCCTATAAGTATATCTTCTCGACACCGACCATCTTTAAAGGATTGGGCGTATCGATTGGAGTCACCATCGCCGGGACGGTCCTGAGCATGGCATTGACCTCGCTGATGGCGTACGGGTTATCCCGGAAATATCTGCTCGGCCGAAATACGATCAATTTTATCGTCGTCTTCTCCATGCTGTTCAGCGGCGGGATGATCCCAACCTTTCTGGTGGTCAAAAGCCTTCATCTAATCGACACCTATGCCTCCATGATCGTCCCCGTGGCCATCAATGCGTTCAATCTGATCATCATGCGAAATTTCTTTCAGGCGCTGCCGGAGAGCCTGGAGGAATCGGCCAAAATCGACGGATGCACGGATTTCGGCGTCTTCTTCAAAATCATGCTGCCGCTGGCGCTGCCGTCGATCGCGACCATTTCCCTGTTTTACGGCGTAGCTTATTGGAACACGTATATGAACGCCATTCTCTACATTAACGACTCGCTCAAGTGGCCGATTCAAGTCCTGCTGCGCCAAATCGTTATCGTCTCCAGCGGAATGCAGGGTGACAGCGGCTCCGTGGATATCATTCCGCCGGCGCAAACGATCAAGATGGCCGTCATCGTCATCGCCACCGTGCCGATGCTGATCGCTTATCCGTTTGTACAGCGGCATTTTGTCAAAGGGGCGCTGCTCGGCTCGGTCAAAGGCTGACGGCACGGCATAAAAAGAAGAAGTCTGTGTTGTCCCCATCGTGGAGGGTAGCAAGACTTCTTCTCCGTTTCCCTTTTAACCCGGCCCTAGTTCGCCTGCTTCATCTTCCGGTACGATCCCGGCGTAACCTGCTCCCGCTTGCGGAACGAGCGGATGAAATTTTGCGGGTTATGGTACTGCAGCCGTTCGGCGATCTCTTTGATGGTCATGTCCGTTTCGGTCAACCATTTCTTGGCCATATCCAGCCGGTAGCTCATCAAATACTCGGTGAAGGTCGTGCCGTACTCTTTTTTGAAAATGCTGCTTAAGTAGTTCGGATTATAATGTAAGCGTTCGGCGATCATATCGAGCGACAGTTCCTGGTCGTACTCGGCTCTGACGATAGCCGCGATCTCTTCCGACAAACAGCGGAACTGCTGGTTCGTTTTGTGCTTCATGCTCCGGACCATCGGGAAAATAACTTCCTCGACCAGCATCCGTTCGATTTCTTCCGGATTGCGGGTATCGAGCAGGACGTGATACAGCGCGTAATTGTCCTGCGTCAGCAGGACCTCAATCCCGAGCACCTGCTCCAGCTGGATCAGGTTGTTGACGAACCGGACCAGGGCCACTTCGAAATTCATCGAATATTTGTTCTTCCGCATCATCTCGGCCAATAGCAGGTATAGGGTCCGGCTGACCTGTTCCTCATCCCCGAGGCGGATCGCGTCGAACAGCTTGGACTCCAGCTCCACGGGATAATGAAGCAGCACCGGACCGGAAACCACGTTCGAGATGTCTTCATAGAAGATGATGGATTCCTTGCCCAGATTCAGCCGGTGATGCAGCGCCAGCTTGCTCATCTCGCAGGCTTCCTTGCTTTCCAGCAGGCTGCCGTACGAATGGCTGATGCCGATGCTGACGGATATCTTTAGATATTCCCGAACACGCTTCATTAAGTTGGTGGCTAGATCCAGCGTCCGTTTGCGGATGTCCTGCTCGCTCATGCTATTGTCGAACACCAGGATGGTCGCCTGCGTCTTATCGTTCAGAATGATCGGCAGCATGCGGCACTCCGGCGGAATCTGCTCTTCGGCCAACTTGTTGATCGCCAGGAGGAGCACATCCTTGTCGGAAGCTTCGCGCTCGCCCAGGCTGTCGAGTTGGGTCAGCATCGCCACGTACAGCTTGTCGTCCGTTTCCCGGTACCCGAGACGAGGCAGTTTCCATGCCAGTTCCTCCGGGGTGACCCGGTTTCGGAACAAATTGAGGATCAGTTGCGTCTCCAGTTGCGGTTTTTCCGCCTCCATCAGGTTCTTCAGGCTTTCTTTTTCCGTAATGATCGTGTCGATGGAGCGGAGGATCCACTCCACCTCATTCGCGGACGCGGCGGGTCCGTCATCGGGCAGACTTCGCTTGATGCGCTGAATCGGTCTCGTAAAGTAGACGGAGAAGACATAAGCCACGACCACAATGAGAAGCATCAGCACGGCTCCCATCGTCATGAGTCCGAACCGCGTCAGCTTGAGGGCATCGGCGATTTCCGACCGGTCGAGCAGTGTGAGATAAATCCAATTGTTGTACTCCGACTTGGCGTAAATGACCTTCACGGGCACGGACGAATGACCGGCTCTGTCCAGCGTCAGCATGCCCGTCGGTTTCGCCCCCTCCATCTTTAAGGCGATGTTCTTCAGGTCCGCGGCTTGTAGCAAATCCTGCTCCGGGTTGGTCTGGTACATCAGATCCCCCTGCCGATTAAGGATAAACACATCGCTGTGATCCTCCGTTCGAATCGTTTGATCCAGGGAGCGGAGCGAAATGTCCGAAAGGGCGATCGCCTGTTTGTTCTTGGAGAAGACCGGCAGTGTGTTGACGAAACGTATGCCTTTATCCGTCTTGATCCAGAACAGGCTCTGATCTTTATTTTCAATATAAGCCCGGACCAAAGCCTCGCGTTCCTCGGCGGTCAGCTTCGACAGTTTGCCGTTGGAAATTTGCCAGTCCTGCTCTAGGCTGATCAGCGAATATTCCGTCCCTTCCATGCCCATGGTCGCGATATAATTCAGTTGGGAATTGACGTTCCGGTAAGCGATAAAGTCCTCTTCCGTAATCGGATGGGTCACCGTATCGCGGAACGAAGTGGTCGTGCTGTAGGTATCGAACGCGTATTCAATGGATTGGATTTTGTTCTCCAGGTTATTTTTCGTCTGGGTGATGAAATTCTGCTTGCTGTCGGCGATCCGCTCATGGACGGAGTTTACGGTGCTGAAATAGATGTAACTTCCAAAACTGGCTACAAGGCCAACTCCAAGCACGAGAATGGGGATAAAAATTTTGTAAAACATGCTCCCTTTGTTCATTGGCGCTGCTCCTTTGACCGTATGGTATGTGTTATTATAGCGCTTACATGAATTCCCTGACAATGATTATTTTAACGTGTGCATGATATATTTTCCTTGATTTAAACAGGATATAAAAACTATAATGAAAACGTGAAACTAACATATCCGGAAAACAGAGGGTCCTATGGTCACGATTAAAGACATTGCAAAAGTCGCCGGGGTTTCCCATACGACGGTATCCCGGGCGCTAAACGGAAATCCGCTCATCAAGAAGGAAACGCGGGACCGCATCGAGAGAATCGCGTCGGAATTGAATTATGTCCCCAACTTCAGCGCCAAAAGTCTCGTCATGAAGAAATCGTATACGATCGGCTTGTTTTTTTCCAGTATTGACCAAGGGACTTCGGCCAGTTTTTTGGTCGACGTTATCAAAGGCATCCATCATATCCTGGATGAGAACTACAGCCTGACCGTGCACGGAATCGATAATATCCGGCATCTGGACGGCATCTCCGCCCGGCGGTTCGACGGGATTCTGGTCATGAGCCAGAGCGACGCGGATAACGATTTCATCTACCACGTGAAGAAAGCGGGCATCCCGTTTGTCGTGCTGAACCGGCATCTCGAGGATCCGGGGATCATGAACGTCGTCGCCAATGACCGGGACGGTGTACGGGAGGCGATCGACTACGCCATCGCCCGGGGGCACCGCCGCCTGGCCATGATTGAAGGCAGAGCGGGGTTCAAGTCGACCTCGGAACGGAAGCAGGGCTTCCTAGACAGCATGCTGGCTCATGGACTTTCCCCCCGTGCCGATTATTTCGTCGGCGGGGATTACAGCATCGAAAGCGGTTTTCGGCGGATGACGGAGCTGCTAACGCTTCCCGAGCCCCCGACGTTCGTGTTTTGCTCCAACGACGACATGGCTATCGGAGCCATGAACGCCTGCTTCGCCGCCGAAATCCAGATTCCGCGGCAGATGTCGCTGATCGGGTTTGACGATATCGTATTCGCCCAATATACCAACCCGTCCTTAACGACGGTCCGCAGACCGGTCGTCGATATCAGCGAATGGGGCACGAAGAAGCTGATCGAGCTGATCCAGCAACCGCAAACGACGGCTCCCGAACAGATTCTGGTGAATACCGCGTTAATGGTCCGCCACTCGGTGGCGCAAATTTAAATCTCACGTTGGACTCGAAACGGTGGGATGAAGCGGAAAGAGACCGCATATCGATTTAAAGAAAGAGGTTTTCCTCTTTTTTTAAATAAAAATGTTCACGTGTGCATAATCTATTCTATTTCAAAAAGGAGCGAAACATAACCCATGACACAACGACTATCCCGCACCGCTTATCCTGATCTGCCCCGTTACCCCGAAAAGATGATCCAGTTCGGCGAAGGCAACTTCATGCGCGCCTTTGTGGATTGGCAGCTGCAGCAAATGAACAAGCAGGGATTGTTTCAAGGGAGCGCGGTGCTGATTCAGCCGCTGGAGAACGGCCTGGGAGGCATGCTGGCCGAGCAGGACTATCTTTACACCGTGCTCTTGAACGGCATCCATGATCGGAAAACGGTCAATGACCGCGAAATCGTCACCAGCGTCAGCCGCCTGATCAACCCTTATACGGATTATGAAGCCTTTCTCGCCCTAGCCGAAGACGACCGATTGGAATTCATCACTTCGAATACGACGGAAGCCGGCATCGCTTACCGCCCCGAAGATACGCTGGACGGCGGGCCGCAGGTCAGCTTTCCGGGCAAATTGACAGCGCTTTTATACCGGAGATTTCAGCTTGGCAAAAAAGGCTTTGTGCTCATCCCTTGCGAACTGATTGACCGAAACGGCGAAAAGCTGAAGGAAATCGTGCACAAGTATGCGGAGGACTGGAACCTCGGCGAGGACTTCATCCGTTGGCTTGAGCAAGAGAATACGTTCTGCTGCAGTCTGGTCGACCGCATCGTGCCCGGCTATCCGCGCGACAAAGCGGCGGAGCTGGAACAGGAACTGGGCTATCGCGACAGCCTTATGGTAACCGCGGAACCGTTCTTGTTCTGGGTCATCGAAGGGCCGGCCTGGCTCGCCGACCGCCTCCCCCTTGCCGCCGCCGGTTTGAACGTCGTCGTCACGGAGGATATGACCCCTTACCGTGAGCGCAAGGTTCACCTGCTCAACGGGCCGCACACGGCGATGGTATCGCTGGGCTTGCTGGCCGGGCTTGAAACCGTCGAGGATGTCATGAACGACGAAGTGTTCTCTGCATTCGTCGACCGCCTGCTCCAGGACGAACTGATCCCGATGCTGGATCTGCCGCGGCCGGAGCTGGAGTCCTATGCCGAATCGGTGTTGGAACGGTTCAAAAACCCGTTTATCCGCCATGAACTGACCTCCATATACCTGAACAGCATCTCCAAATTCAAGACGCGCCTTCTGCCGGTCCTCCTTCGCTACGTTCGGGAACGGGGAGAATTGCCGCCGCTGATGACGCTGGCTTTTGCCGCGCTGCTTCTCGGGTATCGGGCGGATCGTTTGAAGCCGCAGGACAGCCCGGAAGTACTGGACGCCTTCCGGGAAGCGTGGAGCCGGCCGGATGAGTTTATAACCGCGATTCTTCGCAAATCGGAGTTTTGGGGACAGGATCTTACTGCCGTGCCCGGCCTTGAGGCGAAGCTGTCTTCCATGCTGAAGCTGCTCGAAGCCTCGGGAAGCCGCGCGGCCCTTGAGCAAAGTTTAGGAGGCGAAATCGTATGCAGCGAGTGATGAAGATGGATGTGATGAAAATGAACGCCCGGGACACGGTCGCGGTCGCCCTGCGCCCGATCGAAGCCGGGGAGCAAATCACCGTGGAGGACCGGGTATACACGGCAAAACAGCCCGTTCCGCAAGGCCATAAAATCGCGCTGACCGGGTTCCGGGCGGGGGATGTCGTCACCAAATACGGCTACCCTATCGGGCACGCGACGGCCGAGATCGAGGAAGGCGAATGGGTGCACACCCATAACCTGAAGACCAACCTGGCCGGAGAGGAAACTTATACGTACGAACCGGATCTCCATCCCGTCGTCTATCCGCGCCGCCAGTTGACCTTCCAAGGCTATCGGCGCAAGAACGGCAAGGTCGGCATCCGCAACGACCTGTTTATCGTCCCGACCGTCGGCTGCGTGAACGGAGTCGCCGAAATGATGATCGCCGAGTTTAAGGCGAAGCATCCCGACCTCGGAAGCTTCGACAACGTGACGGTGCTGAAGCACCCTTACGGCTGTTCGCAGCTCGGCGACGATCATCGGATGACCCGCAGTATCCTGCTGGATGCCGTCACCCACCCCAATGCCGGCGGGGTGCTCGTCTTCGGCCTCGGCTGCGAGAACAACATCGTTTCCGAGTTTCGCGGCCTCCTCGGCGAGTATGACGAAAGCCGAATCAAATTTCTCGTCGCCCAAGAGGTCGGCAATGAGGTCGAGGCGGGGCTGGCGCTGTTGGAAGAGATTTTTGAAGCGGCCCGCGAAGACCGGCGCGAGCCCGTGCCGATCAGCGAGCTTAACGTGGGGCTGAAGTGCGGCGGGTCGGACGGTTTCTCGGGAATCACCGCCAACCCTCTCCTGGGCGCTTTTTCCGACTTTCTCATCTCCCAAGGCGGAACGACCGTGTTAACGGAGGTGCCCGAGATGTTCGGCGCCGAGAAAATGCTGATGGCCCGCGCGGAGAACCGGGAAGTCTTCGAGCAAATCGTCGCCCTGATCAACGATTTCAAGCAGTACTTCCTGTCCTACGGCGAGCCGGTCTACGAGAATCCGTCCCCCGGCAACAAGGCGGGCGGCATCAGCACCCTGGAGGACAAATCGCTCGGCTGCACCCAAAAAGCGGGCACCGCACCGGTCGTCGACGTCCTGCAATACGGCGAGAAGCTGCGCAAAAAAGGCCTGAGCCTTCTGCAGGCCCCGGGCAACGATCTGGTCGCCTCCTCCGCCCTGGCGGCGGCCGACTGCCAGCTCGTCCTGTTTACCACGGGGCGCGGCACGCCGTTCGGCAGCTTCGTCCCGACCGTCAAAGTCGCCACAAACAACGAGCTGTACAACAACAAGAAGCACTGGATGGACTTCAACGCGGGACCGCTGCTGGAAACCCCGATGAGCGAGGTGCTGGAGGAGTTTATCGAGTACATCATCGCCGTAGCCAGCGGGCAAAAGACGCGGAACGAGCAAAACGAGGTGCGGGAGCTGGCGATCTTTAAAACGGGAGTTACGTTGTAGACCGGTTTAGCTGGTTAGCTGGGGAAAATCCCGTCTATTTTGCGGCCATCAGCGGATCTACGCCGCCGTTTCCGGCAAATTAGCGGGAAGTTTCCCGGCTATTTGCTTCGGCAGTTGTCTGGTGCCCCGTCAGACAACCGGGATAACAGTGAATTCCTGCATATGTGCATGTTTTTTTCTTGTACGGAACAAAAATTTCAAAATTCCTGCAAATCTGCAGGAATTTTCGACGAAACCGGCTCGTTTCTCTAGAATCGCTAAAAATGCCTGCAGATTTGCATCTTTTTTCGCATCCGCTCGGGAATCGAGCTAAATACCTGCAGATTTGCATCTTTTCGATTATATTCATTCCCATAGGAATCCTAAACCAGAATCCTAAACCATATAAAGGAGCATATCCCATGTTTCTAAACGACGATTTTTTGTTATCCACCGATATGGCCAAGACGCTCTACCACGAACACGCCGCCAATATGCCGATCATCGATTATCACTGCCACCTCGACCCGAAGGAAATCTACGAAAATCAGCCTTTTCGCAACCTGACCGAAGCCTGGCTTGCCGGTGACCATTACAAATGGCGGCTGATGCGTGCTAACGGAGTGCCGGAATCCCATATTACGGGGGACGCCTCCGATTACGACAAGTTCCTCGCCTGGGCGAGAACCGTGCCGAGAACCGTGGGCAATCCGCTGTACAGCTGGACGCACCTCGAGCTGCGCCGATTCTTTGGGATTCGGGAGCTGCTGAACGAAGAAACGGCGCCGCGAATCTGGGACGAAGTCAACGCCCAACTGGCTAGCGAGCGTTTCAAACGGCGGAACATCATCAAGCATGCCGGGGTGAAGCTCGTCTGCACGACGGATGATCCCGCCGACACGCTGGAATACCACCGATTGCTGCGGGAAGAAGAGCAAGACTTCCGCGTCCTGCCGACCTTCCGTCCGGACAAAGCGCTGAACCTGGACGCGCCCGGGTTTCCCGATTGGATAAAACGGCTCGAGGAAGCGGCCGGACGAAAGGTGGATTCCTATGCGGCCTTGCTGAAAGCGCTTAAAGAACGCGTGGACTTCTTCCATGAACAAGGCTGCCGCCTGTCGGACCACGCGCTCGATGTGCTGAAGTACCGGGCCGGTGACGCCGCCGAAGTCGAGGCCATCTTCGCCAAGCGGCTCGCCGGCGAATCCCTGACTCCGGACGAGATTACGGTGTACCGCACCGAACTGCTGTCGGCGCTGATCGGCATGTACCGGGAGAACAACTGGACGATGCAGCTTCATATCCACGCTTTGCGCAACAATAATACGCCGATGTTCCGGCGGCTCGGGCCCGATACCGGTTACGACGCTCTGAACGATCTGCCCCTTGCCGGACCGCTCTCGCAGCTTCTGGACCGGGCCGAGCTCGGAGCCGGGCTGCCGAAGACGATTCTGTACTCGCTGAACCCGAACGACTACCCCGTGCTGCTGACCTTGATGGGCTGCTATCAAAAAGAAGTGCCCGGCAAGCTTCAGCTCGGCTCGGGCTGGTGGTACAACGATACGCGCAGCGGGATGCGCCAGCAGCTCTCCCTGTTTGCGGAGCACAGCCTGCTGTCCGGATTCGTCGGCATGCTGACGGACTCGCGCAGCTTCCTCTCGTATACGCGGCACGAGTATTTCCGCCGCGTGCTGTGCGAGCTGCTCGGCGAATGGGCCGCCCGCGGCGAGGCGCCGGATGACGCGGCTTTCCTCGGGGGGATCGTCGAAGACATCTCCTACAACAACGCGGCGTCGTACTTCGGATTTTGACTATTTCAACGGGGAAGGAGCGAAATCAGCGATGTCTTTCAAGCTGTTTATAGCGGGGGATTCCACGGCGGCGCTGAAGGGAGCGGCGGAAAAACCGATGACCGGTTGGGGCGAATATTTGCCGGAGCATTTCGGTTCAGCGGTAGAGGTCGACAACCGGGCGGTGAACGGACGCAGCACCAAATCGTTTTTGGCCGAAGGCCGGCTGGCGCATATCGAGCGGGATCTCCAGGCCGGCGACTATCTTTTCATCCAATTCGGCCATAACGACGGGAAACAGGAGGATCCGGCCCGCTACGCCGATCCCGAGCGGGCTTACCAAGACAATCTCCGGCAGTTCGCGGAGGCCGCCCGGCGGGCGGGCGCGACGCCGGTGCTGTTGACGCCGGTCAGCCGCCGCCGCTTTCTGCCGGACGGAACGCCCGATCCGGAGGCGGTCGGCCCCTACCCTGACGCGATGCGGCAGGTCGCGGCGGACACGGGGACGCCGCTGCTCGATATTTTTGCGGCGTCGCAGCAGCTCTTCCGGGCGCTCGGCGACACGGGCTCCAGGCACCTTGTGATGCATCTGCCGCCGGGAGCTCATCCCAATTATCCGGAAGGCCTCCGGGACGACACGCATTTCTCCGATGTCGGCGCCCGTCAGGTGGCCCGGCTGGTCGCCCAGGCGATCCGGCAATCGCCTGAACTGGCCGAGCTTCGGACCTGCCTCAAGAGTACGCCGGCAGAGAGCCTCTTTCCCGGGAAGGCGGTGCAGCGCCCATGAATACAAACGAAGAAGCAGCGGCAACCGCCTCCCCCTATCCTCCGCTTAATCTTGGGGTAAGGGCCCATGATTTCGGTCAGGTCCCATTGGACGCGTTGATTGCCAAAATCCGGCAGCATTCCTTTACTTGCGTTCAGTTTGCGGTGAAAAAATCGTTCCCGGACAGCGTTCCCGACTTCTCCGCATTGAGTCCCGGCACGGCCGCCTATTTCGGCGGCGCCTTCCGCCAAGCCGGCATTCACCTCGCCGTGCTGGGATGCTACGTCAACATCGTCGCCTCCGACCCGGCCGAGCGGAACCGGGCGCTGTCCGACTTTGCCGTTCACCTTCGGTTGGCCCGGGATTTCGGCGCCAGTCTCGTCGGAACCGAAACCGGGAGCGTAGGGAATGGCTACACGCCGGATAATTTCACGGAAGAGGCGTTTCAGCGCGTGGTGGAATCGGTCCGGTGGATGGTGGCCGAAGCCGAGCGTTTTGGCGTAACGGTAGGGATCGAGGCCGGCCTCAATCATCCGCTTTATACGGCAGGGCTGACCCGCCGGCTTCTGGAGGAAGTTCCGTCACGGAATCTCCAGGTCATCCTGGATTGTGCCAACCTGCTGTCGCCGGACAACTACCTGCGGCAGGAAGACATTATCGCCGAAGCTCTGGATCTGCTCGGCGACCGCATCGCCGTCCTCCATCTGAAAGACTTCAGGGTTGAACAAGGACGCCTGGAGATCGTTCCCGTCGGTCAGGGGGACATGCAATTCCGTCCCTTACTGCATTATATGAAGTACAAGCGCCCCCACATCCAGGGCCTGCTCGAAAGCACGCCGGAAGAAGACATGGAGGCGAGCGTTGCTTATTTGAAGCGGCTGTATGAACAATTATGAACAGCTATGGCCGGCTGCCGGGCTTGGCCCGGGCCGGTTTTTTCCATGTCCAGAGCAGGCTCTGATTACCCCGTTATGCCCGGCTTTCCTTGAAGTACTCCGCGAGAAATTCCCGGAACCGGCTGGCCGCTTGCGGCAAATATCTGGATTCCAGCCAGGCGAGCGAAAAGGCCCGGTGGCAATCCGGAGATGCGATCGGGATCAGCGTGTATGCCTGCGTTTCCTCATCCCCTTTGCAAGTGGGCATGAAGGCAACGCCCAACCCGGCGGCCACCAAACCGGAAAGAGCCGACGGCTCCTCCACCTCGCACACCACTTCCCTTTGAATCCCCGCGGACTCGCAAAAAGCATCGTTCATACGCCGAAACGGGTGGCCCTCCTTATATTCGATAAAAGCCTCGCCCCGGGCTTCCCGCAGATGAATCCGCTCTCGTTCCTCGAGCCGGTGTCCGTGCGGTACCGCGAGACGCACCTCGGCATGCAGCACGTCCGCCTCCTTGATGCGGGGATGGTCCAAGGAGGCCGCCCCAAAGCATAAGTCGACCTCTCCGTTCTCCAACATGCGGACCATTTCCGCCATGGAACCGGGGGCCACCTGGACAATCCGGAAGTTCACCTCCGGGTATTGTTCGCGAAACGCGCCCAGCGCTTTGGACAGACGATTCAATGTCGTGGTGGCAATCCGAATCGTCCCCCGCTCGATCCCGGCGAGATCGGTAACTTCCCTTCTCCCCTCTTCCAGCACCGACAAGGCCGTCTCGACGCTGTTTAGGAACGCCTTTCCGAACGGATTGAGCCGGATTTGCCGATTCTGCCTGTCGAACAGCGGAACTCCCAATTCTTCCTCCAAGCGGGCGATCGTTTTGCTCAACGCAGGCTGGGCGATTTGCAGTTTCTTCGCGGCATTGGTCATATGTTCCATTCGCGCCACCGTTTGAAAATAATGCAGTTGAAGCAGCTCCATATCCTTCTCTCTCCATTCATAACCTCGAGTATATCAATTCATAACAAAATATATATTTTTATTTATTATAAATGAATTATAAGATATTGCTTGAAAACATCAAAGGGGTGATTGTTATGAGTTTCGACCGCAACCTGTCGGCGGCGGATCGGCTGATCCGCGTCCTGGCATTTACGATGGTGCTCTCGTCGATGAGCGCGACGATGTTCAACATCGTACTGCCTGAAATCAGCAAGCAATTTCAACTGACTTTTGCCCAAGTAAGCTGGGTAACTTCGATCTATTTGCTCATATACGCCATCGGGTCCGTCATCTATGGAAAAGTGTCCGATCGGTTCAAGCCTAAAAACCTGCTCACCTTCGGCCTGCTCGTTTTCTTCGTCGGCTCCATGATCGGGCTCATCTCATCCGCGTACTGGATGGTCCTCCTCGCCCGCATCCTGCAAGCCATGGGGGCCGCCGTCATTCCGGCGATGGCGATGATCATCCCGGTCCGCTATTTTCCCGCGGAACGCCGCGGCCGAGCCCTTGGCATTACCGCCACGGGGCTGGCCATCGGGAGTGCGGTAGGCCCTGTCGTATCCTCCCTGTTGGTCAGCGTGTTCCATTGGCGATGGCTGTTTATGATTCCCCTGCTTATTTTGTTGACCCTGCCCATGTACCGGAAACTGCTGCGCGACGAGCCCGTGGCCAAAGGACGCATCGATTGGCCGGGAGGCGGACTGCTGGCGGGAGCGGTGGCGCTCTTTCTCTTGGCGGTCACCCAAAGCGGTGGATGGTTTTCGGGGCTGGCAAGTCTGGCCTTTCTGATTTTGTTTATCCTGCGCATCCGGATGGCCGCCGATCCCTTCCTACCGCCTCGTCTGTTCTCAAACAAAAGCTATGTTTGGGGCCTTGTCCTGGCCGTAGTGTCGATGGGGACCAGCTATTCGCTGCCCTTTTTGACTCCGTACCTGTTGGCCGACCTGAACCGGTTGGAACCGGGATGGATCGGATTTACGATGGTACCCGGAGCCCTTGCTACGGCGATGCTCGGAAGCACCGGCGGCAAACTGGCGGACAGCCGGGGGACAGCCGTTCTTTTTCGCGTCGCCGTCTTGCTGAATTTGCTCTGTTTCGTCCTGTTATCCTCGTTCGCCGGGATAACGCCGATCGGGATCGCCGCTTTTTTAATATTGGGCAATGTCGGGCAGATGTTCCTGCAGATTTCCATGACCAAAACGATTTCGCTGTCGCTCCCCAAGGAACAGACCGGGGTCGGCATGGGGCTGTTGTCGATGCTTAATTTCCTGGCCGGCGCGGCGGCTTCGGCGACTTACAGCCGAATCGTAGACCTCGGAACTTCGCAGGCCTGGAACCCGATCAATGCGTTTCCGGCTTCGGCGACTTACAGCAACATCTACTTGGTGCTTGCCGCCGTGCAAATTTGCGCGATGCTGCTGTTTTCCCGGCATTTCGGCGGCGGGACTTCTCGCGCGCGCCTTGTACAAGAGACATCCGGTCGCTCGTGATTAGGGCCTGACCAGAAGGGAACCTAAATCGTATTAAGCACCGGGCGATCAAAGTGCCAGACGAGTTCCCGACACCCCCAGCTCCAAAAAGATGCAAATCTGCAGGAATTTAAGCCGGTTCACGAGCATTTTGCGAAAAAAAATGCAAATCTGCAGGTATTTCTGGCGATTTGAGAGGAACGAGCCGACTTCGCTGAAAATTCCTGCAGATTTGCAGGCATTTCGAAATTTGGGTTCAGAATCGGAAAAATTCCTGCAGATTTGCAGGAATTTTACGTTTAATGAAGATTGTCAGATGGGGGGGGCACTAATCCCGGTCTCTCATGCACTTGTCCTACCTATAAGGGCGCTTACGAACTGGTAAGTGCGCTTCCGAACCGGTAAGCGCGCTTTCGAACGGGCCAACCGAAAAAGACCGGCCCCAGGGCCGGTCCATCAAGAGACGAAACAAAGGTTACTCTCCGCTCGCCGTTTAAATCGCTTGTTCCGCAAGCAAATCCATCCGCCCTCGTCCGGCGAGATGATGGATGGTCCGCAAATAACTGACCGTCCGGTTGGAGGAATGCATAATCACGGAATGGGTCTCGGCTTTCTGGTTCGGCAGATATCGAACCCCGCTCAGCAAATCTCCCGGGGTCACACCCGTGGCCACAAACAACACGTTGCCGTCGCCGACCATGTCCTCCATCGTCAGAAGCCGCCGCGGATCGCCGAGCCCCATCGCCCGGCAGCGCGCGGCTTCCTCGGGGGTTCCCGGCAGCAGCCGGCCCTGCAGCTCCCCGCCGAGGCAGCGAAGGGCGGCGGCCGCCAGCACGCCTTCCGGGGCGCCGCCGGAGCCGACGTGAAGATCTACGCCGCCCTCGGTGGCGGCCTCGATCGCCCCCATGACATCGCCGTGGCCCAGCAGCTTGATCCGCACCCCTGCGGTGCGCAGGGCCTGAATCATCTCCTGATGGCGTTCCCGGTCCAGGATGGACACAGTCATGTCCTGCAGCGGCTTTCTCAGAATGCCGGAAGCCTTCGCCAGCGTAACGCCGATCGGGTCGTCCAGCGACAGCTTCCCGGCCAGCGCCGGTCCGACCGCCAGCTTCGCCATGTAAATGTCCGGCGCATGCAGGAGATTTCCCTGAGGCGCGGCGGCGATCACGGAAATCGCATTGTTCAGGCCGTTTGCCACCGTTTCGGTGCCTTCCAAAGGATCGACGGCGATATCCACCTTCGGGCCGCGACGGTTGCCGACTTTTTCACCAATATAGAGCATCGGGGCTTCGTCCATTTCCCCTTCGCCGATCACGACGGTGCCATCCATATCGACGGAATGGAACAAGCTGCGGATCGCGACCGTTGCCGCCTCGTCCGCGCTGTGCTTGTCTCCCCTTCCCGTCCATCGGGCCGCTTCCAGTGCGGCCGCTTCTGTAATACGCGCCAATTCCAATGCCATATGACGTTCCATGATTTTCCCTCCGTTTCGGTTTCCCGTTCTCTATAATTGCTTCATGATCAAAGCGGCGGTTTCTTCAATCGCCTTATCCGTGACGTCAATCACGGGACAGCCCAAGTCGGCGAACAATTCCTGCGCATATTTCAGTTCGTCCTGGACCCGCTGCATGGAGGCATAGTGGGCGTCGTCCGGCAGCCCCATCGATTGCAGGCGCGCCGAGCGGATTTTCACCAAATGCTCCGGGTTTACCGTCAGTCCGACGATCTTGCCCGGATGAACCTCCCGCAGCTGAGTTGGGGGCGTAAGCTCCGGTACCACCGGATAATTCATCACCTTCAAACCTTTGTGCGCCAAAAATATCGACAGCGGCGTCTTCGACACCCTGGAAGCCCCTAATAGAATCAAGTCCGCCTTCAAAATGGCGCCGACGTCCTTTCCGTCGTCGTTGTTGACGGCGAATTCCACGGCCTCCACCCGCTTGAAGTAATCCTCGTCCAGCCGGTGCAGCAGGCCGGGCGTGCGCTTCGGCGTATCGTTAAACGTATCGATGAACGCCTGCATCATCGGTCCCATGATATCGACGGCGCGGACGTTGAGCCGAACCGCCTCCTCCCTGATCGCCTCCCGAAGCTCCGGCTGCACCAGCGTATAAGCGACGAAGCCTCCCCGGCTGGCCACCTCTTCCATGACCGCGCTGACCTCGTCTTCGGAGCGGACATTCATGATGCGTTTGATTTCCGTGTTCGGCAGTTCAAACTGCCGCAGTGTCGCCCGGACGACCGCTTCGGCGGTTTCGCCGATCGAGTCCGAGCAAATAGCTATGAAGTGTGCCTGCCCCTGGTTCATCCCATTCCTCCCAGATATCCGTTGATTTGATCTTATTTCTTTATTTTTCTTCCAGCGTGTCGAGCAGCATCTTAATGATGTTCGTTTTGGAAATTCGCCCGACGACGTTCAATTCCCCTTCTCCGCCGGATGCGGCCGGCACGACCACCGGCAGGCTGTCGACCTGGTGGGCGATGATGATGCGGGCCGCTTCCAGAACCGTATCCTCGGGGGACACGGTGATCACGTTCGGCCGGCGGGTCATGATGAAGCTCACCGGCATGGTCGAAGCCGAAGCATTGCCCAGTGTCACCTTCAGCAGATCCTTTCTCGAGACGATGCCGGCCAGCCTGCCCTCTTCGTCGGTGACGATCAGATGGCCGACGTTTTCGAGAAACAGCGTCACGACCGCATCGTGGATCGTCGTCGTTTCCCGCACGACCACCGGGACCCCATGGACGTCGCCGACCTTCATATCCAGCAGCTTAAGCCTGTTCTCATTTTCCGAAAGCGCCCGTTTTCCGAGAAAATAGCCGACCTTCGGTTTGGCGTCGATATAATCGAGCATGACCAGCACCGAGAGATCCGAACGGATGGTCGGCCGGGTCAAGTTGAGCATTTCCGCAATTTGCTCCCCGGTGATGGGGGCATGTTTTTTTACGATATCTACAATTTCCATTTGACGGGATGTCAGTTTGATAGTGGATCCCTCCGCTTTTTTTCGTTCTGCCCGATCGCCGGGCGAATTGGGGTTCCTCCTCTCGCTTGGAAGGTTTTATTGAATATATAGTACGTCATATATAAAAAACAATCAATATATAATACACACTATATTTTATTGAGGTGTTCTATTTGCCAGCCGGCATGGCTCGGCTAAGTGATACTGAGGCTGCTTTTTGACAGCAAAAAAGCGTGAGCCCCAGCGGCCAAGGCCATTTAGGGTTCACGCAGAGAGTTACTCCTTAGAAATGGTTTTTCAACCCGCTTCTTGCCAAATAAGCCGTACCCGTCATTCCCAGGCTCAAAAGAATATAGATTCCACCCGCTTGCACAGCGGTCCAATCCGTAGGAGTCCCCCCTAAAAAATCGAGATACGGGGTTTTATTAAACGGACCCAGGTACCAGATCAGCATGTACAGCACTTCAAAGGTACGATTAGTACGCGTCAATACACCGCAAACCAGACTCAAGGACGGAATGAGCAGGACCGCCGAGCCGGCATAAATCAAATGCGCGATATCCTTTTCCAGCATTAACCGAATCAGCATTCCGCCTCCCGCAAACAAAGTCGCAAGAACGCCGGAAAGCCAAACCGCCAAAAGTTGACGAGTCGCAAAATAAGGGCTGGACAAGGCCATGGATTCCGTATGGTAGCGTGCTTCCCGGCTCCCGATGCCGGACCACATCGTCAGCGGCCAGATCCAGACGAGCGGCCAAATCAACCATGTACGCGAAACCTCGGTCGGCAGAAACAGACACAAGAGCGATAGCAGGAGAGTAACGATGAGCCAACCCAAAGAAGCCCCCTTCCTCAGGAGCCGCAATTCCCCGGCAAGCAGCGGCCAAAACGCCCCCACAACAGGCACAGACGTAAGCTCAGCGGCACGCACAGCCGCTGGCTCGCTTCGAACCGCCTCGCAGTCCGCTCCGGAGATCTCCTCAGAAGCCATTTCGATTGCTCCTGCCCGCACCGGTTCTTTAAAGCCCCGGAACAGAAGCGCAGCGATCAGGAGGAATGCCGCAGCCACCGCCAATGGGATGAGTTGCTGTAAAATCAGGTGGCCTGTCCAGGCCACACCTTGATACTCGAACCGCTGGATTGGGGCATGCGGAAATAAGATTCCGATACCGTAGTTGTCCGAAAAGGCGGGATCGATTTCGCGCAATTCCCGCATCATATCCGAGGTAAATACGGAAACCCCAAAGGGGAACGAATCGATCATTGTGGCGAACAAGATAAACAGCACGAAATACACGGCATTTCCGAGTCCGCCCCGAAGCAGCTTCCAGGTCTCAAACAGCACCGCCAATACCGCAACGACCGACAATATCGGCAGCACCATGAAAAGGAAAGGAGACACTAGATCCCAAACTTCAATCCGCCGGACCTCTCCACGGCTCCACTGCATCACGGCGGACACTCCCATAACGGCAGTCGCAATGATGGATAAAACGGCAAAATTACTCATTGCCTTGCCCGTGAGGTAGTAGAGCTTTTTCACCGGGGCGGATGCGATAATTTCACCTACGCGGGTACGCTCATCACGTTGAATGCTGTTTTTGACCAAGTAAAAACCAAACAAGCTGAGAAAAAACAAGCTTGAAATGGCAACGGACGCCCCAACCCAGGCGGAATTATATACACCGCGGTATACACCGCCCAGATGCACCGTTACATAGCCTGCATCCGCAGGAGGAACGCAAAAATAAGCGGCCATCATCGCTAAGCCGAGTGTGGCCAAAAAAGAAAAATGCCTTGTCCGTTCCCGCAGGTCGGCGCGGGCAATACAATAAATCGTGGCAACCCCCCGCATTCTATTCCCCTCCCCCGCACATCCTGGCGTAAAGATAAGCATCTTCCAGGCTGGGCGTCAACGGGGACGCCAGAACATCGGGCGGTGACTCCGAAATGATGCGAAGCTCCAGTCCCTCCATTCTCCTTATCGTGCCGTTAATCGTCCAGGCCGCCCGGGCCTCCTGAAGCTTGTGCTCCGGAATCAGCAGCGACCATACTTTTCCCTGCACCGTGCGCAGCGCCTCGCTCGGATCTGTCTTCATCAACAGGCTCCCCTTGGAAAGGATGGCGATTTGATCGGCGGTGGCTTCGATATCCGAAACGATATGGGTGGATAGGAGAACGATTCTCTCCCCGGACAAATCCGTCAGCAGACTTCGAAACCGGACCCGCTCCTCCGGATCCAATCCGACCGTAGGCTCGTCGAGAATCAGTAGCCGCGGGTCATTCAGTAAAGCTTGGGCGATGCCGATGCGTTGACGCATCCCGCCCGAGAAGCTGCCGAGCGGACGCTGGCGGACTTCATGCAAGTTCAAGAGTTCAAGAAGCTCTAATATCCGTTTTTTGAGTTTCGGTCCGCCAAGTCCTTTCAAGGCACCGGCATATTGCAAAAACTCGACCGCATTCAGTTGGGGATACACCCCGACATCCTGCGGCAAATAGCCCATTTGGGCACGAAAAGCATCGGCTCGTTTGCTTATGCTGTCTCCATCCCAGGTAATGGTCCCCGCTGTCGGCCGCGAGATCGTGGCCAGCATGCGCATCAGCGTCGATTTCCCGGCTCCATTCGGTCCGAGCAGGCCGGTTATACCCGGCCGCAGCGTCATGCTTACTTTTTGCAACGCCCATTTCCCTTGTTTATAGCGTTTGCTTACATTGTGCAGTTCTAACATCTTGAATGTCCTCCCCAATTTCTCCCTGTCTCACAAAGCATTCTAGAGCATGGAAATAAAATCGAGGTAAACAAAAAGCAACTTGTATCCTAATTATTTCCCTAAGGGAAGTGTGACTGTCACGATCGTGCCTGCCCCTTCGCTGCTGGTAACCTCAATGCCTCCCTTATGAGCCCGCATGATCGAATCGGCAATCGCCATGCCAAGTCCCGTTCCCTCCGAGTATCTTTCCGTGGTGGTCCCCCGGTAATATTTATTAAATAGACGTTCTACCGTTTCTTCACTCATGCCCGATCCGTCATCGGCAATCCGAATTGCCAGCGTCGAAGCCTGCTTCAGCAGTTCAATCTGTACCCGGGTCCCGGGCGGATTATGCAGTACAGCATTAATAATAAGATTGTGCAGCGAGCGCTGCAGCAGCTTCTCGTCAATCGGCACATTAACTTTGGAAACAGCGGATTCGAACCCAAGATAATAATGAGCGGCCCGGGGATCATTGGCCACATCGGCCACGATACGCCGCACGTACTCGACAAGCTCTCTTTTGACCAGTTGCAAAGGCATCTCCTGCCCTTCCAACCGAAAGGTCAGGCTCAAATCCCCGATGAGTTCCTCCATATGGCTGGCCTTCGTCTGGATTTCGGTGATAAACTCCGCCTGCTCCCGTAACGTCCATTCGTGCGGAGAAAGGAGCATATCGGCGTATCCTTTGATGTAGGTCAGCGGAGTTTTCAAGTCATGGGAAATGCCGGCTATCCACTCTTTTTGCAGCTCATCCAACCGGCTCCGCTCCCGTTCGCTTCTCTCCAAAGCTTCCGCGAGGGTTTGCAGTTGCAGAATCAATTCCTTCAAAAGGCTGTACGGCGCCTTGATTTTCTTCCCCTCGCCGGTGTTCAGTGACCGATATTTCTCCGGGTCCCGGTAAATCCCGTCCGCCAAACGTTGAATTTTGCCGATGACATAAATTAGCGGGAGCCCGAAATACCAGCCGCTGACGAGAACGTATATCGCAATAAGAATCGCCACGCACAGTATGACCCCGTTATCCTGGCGCGCGCCTCCCTCGGGAATCAGGACATCGACCACCGCCAAGCCGAGACTGATACAGGCGACAAGCAGCGCCAGACTGACCAAGAAGTGAACGGTGAGCCGCAAAAAAAATCTAATGCTCAGCCTCATACCGATGCGCCCATTTCGGGAGGGATAAAGCGGTAGCCGATTCCGCGCATATTAATGATGATTTGGGGATTCGAAGGGTTGGATTCCAGTTTTTTTCGCAATCTGGAGATATGGATGACTACCGTCTTTTCATCCCCTGTAAACGCCGTCCCCCATACCTGGTCGTAAAGCTGCAGGGCGGTAAAAACCTGATTCGGGTGTTCGCACAGAAACGTCAACAGTTCGAACTCCTTGGCCGGACAAGGCGTCTCCCGACCGTTGATGAAGAGCTGGCCCGTGCTTTTATCGATGCGGAAGCAGCCGAAATTCATAGCTTTGCTTTTGACGGCCGGTTGATTTTTGTAGAACCGCTCTCTTCGCAAATGAGCCTGAATCCGGGCCACCAGTTCCAAAGGGTTAAAAGGCTTGGTCACATAGTCGTCTCCGCCGAATCCGAGTCCCATCACTTTATCCAAGTCCCCTGACCTGGCTGTAACGAAAATAATCGGCATATTCGTCCTGCTGCGAATTTCCCGGCACAACTCGAACCCGTCCATATCCGGAAGCATCACATCCAATACGGCGAGATCGAAATCATGAAGCTCCATCAAGCGAAGGGCCTCGCCCGCCGAGGCTGCGGTAGCGATCCGCTGAAAGCCTTCTTTTTGGAGCAATTTTTGGATCATGGTTAAAATTCCTTTTTCGTCATCTACCAACAATAGATGTTCTTGTCTCATTAAAGCCACTACCTTCTTGCGATATTTAGTTGAGTTGACTTTAAAAATATGACAGTAATTTCCGATTTGGTCAACGAGATTTGTCAATAGAAAGAAGCCCGCATGGGCGGGCTTGCGGTTGCGAGCAATCCATTCTCCAACGAAGGTCCCTCGCTCAAAACCGTTACGGAAAGGCCCTCTTTCGCCAAGTACATAGCGTAAGTCATGGCTAAGTCGTATGATTGGTTATATGTATGAGGTGAAGGCTACCGGCAAGACAACCTGTAAGAGCTCTCGCCACTTAAGCTTTACTATAAGGAGGATTAGTTATGGACATCCCCAAAGGCACCTACGGCTTTCGGTTCGCCGAAGATCCGGAGCTCCAGCTTTGCGTCTTATTTGCGGCCGGCTGTGATTCTATCACCACCCCTACTTATCGCTGGGACGGGCTGGAGCGGACCGACGGGCCGCTTCTGCTGTTCCAGTACACTTTCTCGGGGGAAGGCGTCTATGAGTCGGAGAACCAAATTCACCGTGTCACCGCCGGACAAGCTTTTCTTGCCGAAATTCCGGGACCCCATCGCTATTATTATCACCCGGAATCCAAAGAGCCTTGGGAGTTTCTGTTCCTGCTGTTCCGCCCCCAGCTTATTTTGCCCCATTGGCGCAAGTTCCGGCGCGAAGCGGGGGAAGTTCCTCATCTTCCCTTAGACAGTGCGCCGGTCCGCTTGTCGCGAATGATTGTGGTCGACGCGGCCGCCGGCCGGATCTCCGACCCCCTGATCGCTTCGTCCTGCGTCTATCAATTCGTGACGGAACTCGCCAGAATGCAGGTCGCATCCCTGCGCAATCGGGAGAACTGGCCTCAGAACGTCAGGCGCGCAGCCGAATTTATAGAGCTCCATTATGCGCGGATGACCAGCATCGAACAGCTTTCCGAGCATGTCTCCCTGTCCAAGTACCACTTGATCCGCCGGTTTTCGGCCAGCACGGGCCTTACACCCGGCGCGTATCTGACCCGCGTCCGCATCGAGAAGGCGATGGAACTGCTGCGGGGAACCGCCCTTAGCATCGAGGCCATTGCCGAGCGGATCGGCTACTCTAGCGGAAGTTATTTTATCAAGGCGTTCCGCGGCTTGACCGGGCTGACGCCGGGCGAATTTCGCAGCGGCGGCGAAAGCCTCGCCTATCGCAAGCTGTTCTTCGATTAACCGCAATATTGTACCATTGAGCTATCAAGATTACTGTAGATATTGCTAATCTCCCTTTATTATGATGAACATAACAAGAGCAATAATTAATCAGTAAAGGAGCTTGGCAATGGATCATAAACTTATAGCGCCTACTCCGCCGCTTGGCTGGAACAGTTGGGACTGCTACGGCGCGGCCGTCACGGAAGAAGAGATTCGGGGCAATGCGGAATACATGGCGAAGCATCTCAAGGCATACGGTTGGAACTACATTACCGTCGATATTCAGTGGTATGAGCCTCATGCGAATTCCTCACAATATCGGCCGTTCGTTCCGCTCGTAATGGATGAATATTCCCGGCTCATGCCGGCCGAAAACCGGTTTCCCTCCGCGGCGGGCGGCCGGGGTTTCAAGCCGTTAGCTGATGAGGTGCACAGCCTGGGATTAAAATTCGGGATTCATATCATGCGCGGCATTCCCAGGCAGGCCGTCCACGCCGCCACTCCGATTCTGGGGACGTCCGCGACGGCGCGCGATATTGCGCATACGAACTCGATTTGTCCGTGGAATACGGATATGTACGGGGTGGACGCCTCCAAAGATGGGGCTCAGCGCTATTACGATTCTCTCTTTGAACTGTACGCGCAGTGGGGCGTCGACCTGGTAAAAGTGGACGATATCGCGGCCTCCCGGCTGTACGACACCCATCAACCGGAGATCGCCCTGATCTCGCAAGCGATCGAACGCTGCGGCCGGCCCATGGTGCTAAGCCTCTCCCCCGGACCCGCTCCGGTGGAATACGCGCCGTTTTTCGCCGAGCATGCCAATATGTGGCGCGTCACCGACGACTTCTGGGACCAGTGGCCGCTATTGCGCGATATGTTCGACCGCTGCCGGGCCTGGCAGGGCGTGCCGCAGCCGGGTTGCTGGCCGGACTGCGACATGCTGCCGCTCGGTCACATCGGCATTCGCTCCGTGGATGGCGGCGGTTCGGACCGCTGGACCCGGTTCACGCGCGACGAGCAGTTAACGATGATGTCGCTCTGGAGCATCTTCCGCTCGCCGCTCATTTTTGGCGGTGAATTGCGGGACTGCGACGACTGGACGCTCTCTCTGCTGACCAACCGCGAGGTTCTGCGCATGCACCGGGAGAGCCGGGGAGCCAAGGAAACGCTCCGCATGGGAGACCTCATCGTCTGGACGGCCGAAGACGGCGAAGGCCCCCGCTACGCTGCCGTATTCAACGTGGGCGAGAGCCCGATGGATCTGGAACTGGCCGCCCCGCAGATCGGCCTGACAGATTGGACCGCAGGCACCGAGCTGTGGAGCGGAACGCCGGCCGAGGTTGCGGCCGGCATGCTGCGGACCCATGTGCCGCCGCACGGGGTACGCCTTTATCGGTTCCTCTAGAGAAAGAGCTCTGCCTCGGGATGAGGCAGAGCTCTTTACATCTTCGTATCGTCTTTAAGATAAGCTCGCACGATGATATCCTGATCGTGATTGCCGAATCCCGATCCGTAGAGCGTCAATCCCCCTACGTTAACGGCATGTTCGTCGACCGCGAAACGAAGCGTCCAAAACGGCTCTCCGAGCTTGAGATCCGCAAGGGTCACCTCCGACATCCGCTCATCATCGATAAATGTGCCCGATTCGTCGATGCGGATCGTCTTCAGTAGTCCGTATTGGTTCACATTTCGATGCCACCATTCGGGGGTATATTTCCCCCGCGCGGCTCTTCCGAAATCGGCCGGACTTGTCCAGGTGCCAAGCGAGACTCCGTTGAAGATGAATTCAATATCCGAAGGCCAATAATCTCTTAGCCCGGGAGCTTCGGAGGCGATCTCCATTGAAATTTCGACGGCTTCCGCGGTTTGATCGGCAAGCAAATAGTTAGGCATTTTGTATTCCACATAGCCCCACCCCAGCCATAGAATGGCGGCTTGGACCCGTTCGGGATCAAGGAAGTAACGCGGATCGTCCCAAACTCCGATTTCTTTCTCGCGCGTCCCGAGGCCGCAGGTAGGATGAACCTCAAAAGCGGTATAATGCCCCACCGAAATGCTCTGCTCTCTGATCTTGGCCGTGCGACCGGCGGTCGGCAGTTCGATTTCGACGGATTTTTGTTTGAGGAAACACATTTTGTGCGTCCCTCCGCCTAACCGAACCCGGTGACTTCCAACGAGCCCGGCCTGTTCGAGTTTTCGGATATGCATGGTGACGATCGAAGGGCTGAGTTCCAAACGATTCGCGATATCCTTCATATTCATCTCTTGATCGGCAAGGAGACTCATGATTTTCCACCTTACTGCACTGGACAACGCTTCGTATAAAGGTATAAATTTCGGTTCCCCGTTCGCTTTGATGATCATCCTTTGCTCCTATCTACATCTTTTGAATTCATATATATATTAATTTAACATAAATCGTTAAGCCTCATCCATTGTAAGAAGTAAAACATTGGTGTTTAATTTTCTTAACTACTGAGTCCCTTAGATTTATGTTTATGTGAATTCACAAATGACGAAAGAGGCGAAACTATGAAATACAATAATCCCGTCATCAAAGGATTTTATCCCGACCCCAGTGTATGTAAGGTAGAGGATACGTATTATTTGGTGTGCAGTTCCTTTCAGTACTTCCCCGGCGTTCCGATTTTTGAGAGCAAAGACCTGATAAACTGGAAGCAAATCGGGCATTGTTTAACCCGGGAGAGCCAGATTCAGCTCGGCAAGGTGAGCAGCTCGGGCGGCGTCTTCGCTCCCACGATACGGCATCATAACGGGAAATTTTACATGACTACGACCAACGACACCACGCATCAGAACTTTTATGTATGGACCGACGATATTTACGGGGAGTGGTCGGAACCGATCTATGTGGATCAGGGGGGAATCGATCCCGATCTGTATTTTGAAGACGGCAAGGTCTTCTTTATGAGCAACGGCAAAGACGATAACGGGATTAGCGGTATTGTTCAGTGCGAAATTGATATTGAGACGGGCGGCAAGCTGTCGCCAAGCCGCTCGATTTGGCAAGGAACGGGCGGGCGCTATTTGGAGAGCCCGCATATGTATAAAATTAACGGGCGTTATTATTTGATGGCGGCTGAAGGAGGAACGGAGTATGGCCATATGGTGGTTTATGCACGGGGTGAGACGATTTCCGGTCCGTTCGAGGCCTATCCGAACAATCCCGTACTGACCAACCGGAATCTGGGCGGCTATGAGCTGCAGGGAGTGGGCCATGGCGATCTGATTCAAGACCACGACGGAAATTGGTGGATGCTCCATCTGGGCTTCCGTCAAACCGGCCAATGGCTGACCTACCATCACCTGGGCCGCGAAGTTTTTCTTACGCCGGTTACCTTTGGCGGGGATGGCTGGTTTACGGCAGGTCATAGCGGAACCGCCCTCATGAGTTTTGAGACCGGCCGGATCTCAAGCCAGGTCATTCAGCAGGAGAAAAAGACGTATACGTTTGAGAACACGGACTGGAATCTGGACTGGTGCCATCTTCGTCATCCTGTCGCGGATAACTACCTGTTGGAATCCGACAAAGCGATATTAAGAGGAACCGGCGTAACGCTGGATACGCCCACATCCCCTACTTTTATAGGCCTGCGTCAAAGGGACTTCCGCGCCGAGATCTCCTGCGATGTTCGGCTTGCAAGCGGAGAAGCCGGCATCACGCTCTATATGGACGAGCATCATCATTATGATTTAGCTGTACGTAAAGATGGGAATGGATATAAAGTTATTGAGCGTCTGAATATCGGTGATATTAAATCCGTTGAGCATGAAGTTGACCTGGGAAGCGGCAATCATGCTACTCTGCTGATCCGGGCAGCCCATGAACGTTATAGCTTTCTCCTTCACGTCAATGGCGAGGACATCCTCCTAGGCACGGCACAAACCAGATATCTTTCCTCTGAAGTGGCGGGTGGGTTTACGGGGGTTCTCATCGGTTTATATGCCGTCGGAGAAGGCGCTTCGGCCGAATTCTCCAGGTTTAAATGCGAATATATGTAACCCTCTCGGTTAAAAAGATAGCCGGTTCCTCAGGAGCAGCCTGGGAACCGGCTTAGCTAGTACCCCGTCAGCCATGTAGTGGGGGAACCCTCGGCGGGCGAAGCAGGCTGAATCGCCCCCGCCTCGCAATTTCCCGAGCCGCCCGCTACAATAGCGGCCTTTTGGGACGTTATTCCGGCCCTTTTGGGCTCCACGGGGATAATAGCGGTCAAAAAAGGGCTTATTTCCTTGTTGCGGGCACCAAAATCAGGAAATGGGCTGCTTTTTCCCAAAATAAGCCCCCAAAAAGCCGCTATTTCACACCGCCAAGCCAAATTCGACAAAATAGCGGCGTAAAAGTCCTTTATTTACCTGGCGGGCACGGAAAAATAACTCATCTCGGCCGGAGAGACGCGCTTTCCCCCCGGCTTTTCATCCGGGCAGTCGCGGCGGTATCTCCCCTCCTCCAGCTTTAGGTCGATAAAATCGACGACCTGCTGGAGCGCGGCGATTTGTCTGGAGATATTTTCCCGGTGACTCTTTAGGAGTTCCACCAGTTCGGGATATTCCCCGGGATCCGTATCGGCGGAGACCGCCAAAAAAGGCCGCATTTCCTCCAGCGGCATCCCCGTTTTTTTCAGGCATGCGATCAGCCGGAGGGTATGGATATCCTCCTGACGGTAGATGCGGTGCCCGTTGTCCTTTCGCTCGGCACGAGGCAGCAGCGCGATTTTTTCGTAATATCGAATCGTATCCTCAGTCATTCCGGTTTGCTCGGCGGTTTGTTTTATCGTAAAGGTTCGCTCATCCTTCACCCTGTTCCCTCCCGGACGAATTGTATTTCATGCATTATACATCTTGGAGCTTACTCCAAGTCAAGTCTCTTATTTGCAGGGGAAAATCTCTTTTTATGCGCCTTGACTTGGAGTCGGCTTCAAGTTATAGAATGTGCGCTATCAGAGATTATCCCGTTATCAGGAGGAGATGCACAATGAGTAAGAGCCCAAGTGAACATATCGCATTGATTACAGGAGCAAGTGCCGGGATCGGATTGGAATTAACCCGGAAATTGCTGTCGGAGGACTGGCAGGTCGTTGCATTAAATCGTTCCGACTTTCCCCGGGAAGATGCGAGCATCCAAAATGCGATCCAGAGTGGAGCACTTCGAATTTATAAAACAGAGGATCTTGCCGACTATGCCAGCTTGAGACGTGCTTTGACAGAGATCAAAAGCAGGGAGCGGCGGATCGATCTTTTGTTCAATAACGCCGGAGGGTCATTTCCCGAGCTGAGCTATTCGCAACAAGGGCGCGAGAAGCATTATGAGCTGTTGACGGTCGTTCCTTATATTATTCTGATGGAGTTGAAGGAACTCTTAACCCTCGGTCGGTTAAAAACGGTGATTAACACCTCATCATCAGCCTTTAGATCGACAAAGTCGTTTTCCGTCGAAATCCTGGAACACCCCAAAACCTTCCGTAAGCTGATCGGTCCTTACGCCACCTCTAAGCTGGCACTTTCGCTGTGGACCCAGGCCATCGCGGCGCAGCTTGCCAAGGACGACATCAAGATCCGCAGCGTCGACCCTGGCGCCAACAATACGCTGAGAAAAGGAAAACGGTCCGGATTGCCTCTTCTAGTGAAAATAATCATGAAGCTGTTTTTCTCCCCGCCTACTCACGGCGCCGACAGGTTGTATGATGGAGCACTTGGGGAACATCAGAATAAAACCGGCGTGTTTTTGGTGAAAGGTCGGGTTGCGGAATTAAAATTTCAAGAACAGGCGCGGAACGTTTTGGACAGGATTCAAGCGATTTATGAGCAGGAATTTTTGCGGGGGAATTTTAGCTCATGAGATGGCTATTAAATCTAGTGTCCCATCAGACCACCTGGATAACAGAATTCCTGCATTTATGCATGTTTTTTTCTTGTTCGGAACAAAAATTTTAAAATTCCTGCAAATCTGCAGGAATTTTTGACGAATCAGGCCCGCTTTTCTAAAATCGCTAGAAATGCCTGCAGATTTGCATCTTTTTGGAGTTTCCTGCTACGATGCCTGATGAGATACTACTAGAATTCCGTTGATATCCTTTTTCTATATAAAATGATCGCAGATATTGTCTCATCTGCGATCATTTATAACAATAAGGCCTCAAATACAAGGGAATCAACGTCAATAAACCTTTTTCAACAGTTCGATCATCTCATCCAAGGTGAGACCAAAGGACTTGTAGTAGGGCACCTCGCCAGCCATTTGTTTCGTAATCATTTCATCGCGTATTCGTTGCATTTCGCCGGGCGGGAAATCGGCCACGAAGCATCCTTTTCCTGGTACCGAGTGGATCAAACCGCACCGTTCGAGTTCTTCCCATGCCTTCTTGACGGTGATGACACTAACGCGCATTTCATGGGCGGCTTGCCGGATCGGCGGCAGACAATAGCCGCTTTCCAGTTCCCCTTTCAGAATTTGAGCGCTAATTTGCTCAAAAAGCTGCTGATACATCGGTTTTTCAGCGTTGTTCGAGACCGCCATGTTTACTGGATCTCCACTTGAAGGAATCGCTTGACCCCAATGCGATACGCAATGGCAGTGAGTGCAAAGAATATCGCGATCCCCGCAATCAGGATACAGGTTTGAATCACCCTGCTGTTGGCATCCGTACCATAGAAAATACCAGACAAAACCGGGCTCTGGATTCCGATCCACTGGACAACCCCGGCGAACAGCATGGCAGCCGTTATGGAATAGAGGATCGCCGCACCGATTTTGTACGCGGTCTTGTAATACATAGGAATAAAGATCAGGTTAAAAATCGCTAACATGACAAAGCACAGACCCCAAAAACCCAAATTGGGCGGGAAGAAATAGTAATCAAAATTTGGATATATCCGCAACGTGACCAGACCAAAAACCATGGCAATCCCGATATGCAGCAATTCCAGCCCGGCGACTACGGTTACCCTGGCTCTTACGATGTCGCGTTTAGTGACGGGCATCATCGAGGTAAACATCAGATCGTTCTGCGATCTGAATTGGTTAAACATATTCGGTACCGTAATCCAGCAAAAATACAGTAGAACAATGAAGTAGATCCAGCCGGGAATAAGCATTAAAGCGCCGGTCAACAAAGGCATGGCAAAAAACAGAGGGTGCACACCTAATTTAATATCCTTCATCACCAAGTTATACATGGACTTCCTCCTTCTTCGTAAAAAAAATCAAGATCTCCTCAAGGCTCGGCGTGGCGGCTTTTATGCCATAGGATGAATCGAAGTCGCTCGCGTGAATCAGCCCCGTAAAGCCGAACGAATTCGTTTTATAGGAAATCAACCGGTCCTTTACCCGGTCCAGTTCGCGCGCGGTACCGTTCAGCAGGAGATAAGAGGCTTTGAATTCTTCCTTCTCACAGCTACGAATAATTTGCCCACCCGAGATAAACGTAATGAAATCCGCACACTTCTCCAAGTCGGAGGTAATATGGGTCGAAAAAAGGATGCTAACTTCGCCGTCCACGATAAGCTCCTGGAAAATATCCAGCAAATCGTCCCTTGAGGCCGGATCAAGCCCGCTGGTCGGCTCGTCGAGGACGAGAAGCTTAGCCCCGTGGGATAAGGCCAGGGCCAGGCTGTATTTTACTTTCATGCCCGTCGACAGGTCGGCGATTTTTTTGTTCTCGTCCAATTTGAATCTTCGCAGGTAGTGGTAATAGGTCTCATCATTCCAGTTCCGATAGAACTTCTTTATGGTCTCGGTCAACGTCTTCATTTTACTGCGCGTATAAAAATCGATGCCCCCGAAGGCGAATCCGATCTCCTGCTTCAATTCAAGTTCATGTTCGGCCATGCTTCTGCCCAGAATATGAACCTCGCCGCTATCGATATGTGTCATATTCAAAATCGACTTGATCGTCGTAGTTTTACCTGCACCGTTGACACCGATAAAACCCATAATGTAACCCTTCTCCAGTTGAAACGAAACATCTTTGAGCTCAAAGCTCGGATATTTCTTGTTTATGTTCCGCACATCTAACGTCAGCATGCTGTACCCCCTCGTAAATTGTGTATACCGTGCATGCACAATATATCACCAAAAGTTGGCATCGTCAATACCACTAGAACCTAGCAGGTTAAAAAATGTAAAAACACCCGCCGGACTTTAAAGTCGGCAGGTTATAAATGTCGAGCTGCATATGATAAAAAAAGCCCGCTCGCAGCAGGCTCTTTTGAATTTTAGTGTATATTCTTCTTTCTGAAATTGCCGCCTTTCACCTCGGCTACATCATAGACGACCACAAAAGCGTTCGGGTCGATTTCCTGAATGATTTGTTTGATCTTGCTGTCCTCCAGGCGGTTAATAACGCAAGTGATCTCTTTGTATTGTTCATTGGAGTAGCCGCCGTAAGCATCCGTATAGGTCGAACCGCGCCCTAACCGGTCACGTATCGTTTCCACCATTTTTTCGGGTTGCGTGGTAATGATCTTGAAGGTCTTGGAACCGCTCAAGCCTTCTTCAACAATATGTATGACTTTGGATGCAATAAAATAAGCGAGTGCCGAAAGGATGGCCCCTTGTAAGCCAAATACGGTCGAAACCACAATGAAAACAAACGCATTTAAGAACAGAATCAAGTCGCTTGTCCCAAAAGGCAGCTTTCGCGACAGCAACACAGCCAGCATATCGATCCCGTCTAACGCCCCGCCATTTCTCAAGGCCAAACCCATTCCGAAGCCGATGATAATCCCGCCGACAACGGTAACCAATAATGTATCGCCATGAATAATTGTCGGTACATCATGCATAACAACCGTGCCGATTGCCAACGAAGCAATCCCGAGAACGGAATAAAAGGCGAAGCTTTTACCTATTTGTTTATAACCGAGCCATACAAAAGGGATATTAATTACAGCAATCAGCAGCCCTAACGGTAATCCAAACTGCTTCGAACCGACGATACTCAGGCCTGTCACACCGCCATCCGATACTTTATTGGGTATCAACACGGCTTCCAGACCGTACGCCGCTACAAGAGCACCTATGATGATCAATAATCCTCTTGATATGATTTTCAGAATATTCGAGTTGTGTTTGCTGCTTGCATTCATGCTACTTCCCCTTTCAGAATAAATACACCAAAAGCTGCTAAAAAACAGTCTATAATATTTTTCATAAAAAAAGCAAATGGAAGCCTGGGCTGTCAATTTTAAGATTCGCTCGCTTCTGCTGCCGGAAGTAAGTTATAGTAGGAGTAGTTGAAAATACATTCCAGGAGGCTGCCGCCATGTCACAGGAAATCTGGATTAACCTGCCGGTCAAAGATGTTGTGAGGTCAACCGCATTTTTCAATGAAATCGGATTTCATGCGGTGAGCGTTGGAAGCGAGAGAGCCCAGCTGGTCATAGGCCAAACCACGATTCTGCTGTTCCCGGATGAAACGTTTGAGAAATTTACAGGTTCAAAAACCGCAGATACTTCCCATAGCGCGGAGGTCATATTTTCCATTGGGGCCGGAAGCAGAGAAGAAGTAGATGATTTTATCCGAAAAGTTGAGTTTGCCGGAGGAAGTATTTTTGGCAAGCCGAGTGAAACGGACGGCTGGATGTATGGCGCAGGATTCGCCGACCTGGACGGTCATCGCTGGAACCTGCTGTACATGGATGAGAGCAAAATGCCGAAACGCTAATATGGAAAGCAAAGGCGATGGATCTCTCCATCGCCTTTGCTTTCCATCCGATTGTGCCTATAGCGTGAAACTCAACTTCCCTTGCTATTTCTTCTTATAGAACTCATGATACAGCTTCATGAGCGCTCTTTTCTCAATCCGTGACACATAACTCCGGCTGATGCCGAGCTCCTTGGCAATTTCGCGCTGCGTCCGCTCCTCGCCCCCATGCTCCAGGCCGAACCGTCCCTTGATCACTTCCTGCTCGCGTTCATCCAAAATGTCAAGGTTGCGGTAAATCTTGCTTTTCTCCATTTTAAGCTGAACCCGGTCCACGACATCGTCGGCCTCCGTGCCCAGGATATCAATCAGCGTGATTTCGTTCCCTTCCTTATCCGTTCCGATCGGATCGTGCAGCGACACGTCCTTGCGGGTTTTCTTCAAGCTGCGCAAATGCATCAGGATTTCATTTTCGATACAACGGGCCGCGAACGTGGCCAGCTTCGTGCCCTTATTCGGCCGAAAGCTTTCGATCGCCTTAATGAGCCCGATCGTTCCGATGGAGATGAGATCCTCCAGGTCCTCGCCGGTGTTATCGAATTTTTTGACGATGTGCGCCACCAACCGCAGGTTATGCTCGATCAGCAAATTGCGGGAAACCGCGTCGCCTTCGGCCATCCGCTGCAGATGCCTCGTCTCTTCTTCCTCTGTGAGGGGCTGGGGGAACGCATTATTTTTCACGTACGACACAAGCAGAGTCAGCTGTTTGATAAATAAGGCTATGGCAGTAAACAATCCGGGCAAAGAAGACACCTCCTGCTGAATCTCATGACAATAAAACAACCCATCTCCATGTGGGATCATTTCATTGTATGTGGGCAGGGGCCCAACCGTGCCTGTACGGGGAAAAGAAATCGACCCTTCCGTATCTTCCGATGCGTATTCCATCAGTATTTTAGGCAAGCACGAACCTTTCTAAAACGCATAATTTGGATAGACAATAGCCAGCAAATCGAACAGGACTCCTACTGCATGACAAATGATTGGGGTACGCCATACTTATGAAGCCATTGCATCACTTCTTGGTTCCTCTGGTCTTGATACTTGTCCGCTAACCCATGCCGACCATCCGGGTATAAAACGAGTTTCACGGTCTTACCCGCTTCTTCCATTTCATCTGCAAAATCTTGAACGGTTTGCCAAATGAGACTTTCATCGGCAGTCCCTTGCAACAGAAGCACCGGTGCCTGAATATCGGGAACTCGATCCAGTATCGAATAATCCCCTTTCGATTCGGGATTGACATTAATTAAGCCATATCTTACATAACCTGCCGTCTCCCTGTTCTCCGCTACAATTTCAGGTGAATTTACGTCCGGATGCTCATCTAACCAGCGTAAATTTACATCCTTGGGAACCGTCATATATGTTAGGACTTTGATGTTATCACTCTTATAAAATAACTTGTATATATCAATATTCGGATTTTGACCAGGCACTTCTATTAGTTCTTTAGAGATAATCTCTATATCGCTCTCTGGTGGATCAGTTGCTTTACAGCTGGATAACGTGGCTGCAATCCATATAATTATAACGAGAATCAAAAGAAATGCTCTGTTTCTCGCACAACCGGAATATACCAATTTATCATATCCTTCTCATATCAGTAGATTCAATAGAATTCGGGTACATAGTTTTAACTTCTAAAAAAAATCCTCCCTTTCCCGCAAAAAAACACTACGGCATCTCAGGTTGAGATCGCAGTGCTCCATTCATTTAAGAAAATGGGCGAACTTATCCGGCGCATTCCGGATATCTTGTGCCAACTTCTCGTATTCCGCGGATAACTTGATCGAACGAACTCTTTTGGCATCTTGATCGCGAGGCTCAATGAATCCCATTTCCCGCCAATGGCTTATCTTTTCTCTTATTGAACGATCCGACAAACGAAGAAAGATCCCTCATCTCGCTTGTCGTCAGGGTGTCTTGTTTAAAGGATAATTGGGCGAACACCATTCTTTGTTGCGGATCTAACCTACGAATCAGATCGGGTTCAATCTTCGTCATTTGGACAGATTTCTCCGTTACGATCGCCGCGGCTTCCTGAAAAACCTCTGCCAAACCATCAATAAAGAACTCCAACCAAGGCGTCAAATCCGCCTCATTCCGCCCGAAATAATAGTTGTGATGGAGCCCCGATTCGTGAGTAGCGACATACGGGGTATTCTCCGGCGTTCGCAAGAGAATCGATGTCCATTTGTCTCCGGTCTTCCTACACCATCAGCAGTTCCCGGATATCCTCTTCCGTCAGGGTGCCCGCCGTATTGTTGTTGGATTCGATAACTTCCTCAATCAGATCTTTTTTGCGCTTTTGGAGCTCAAGCATCTTCTCTTCGATGGTACCTTCGGTAACGAGACGAATGACTTGCACCACATGCTTCTGTCCCATCCGGTGTGCCCGGCCGATCGCTTGTTCCTCCACAGCCGGATTCCACCACAAATCATACAGGATTACCGTATCCGCCCCGGTGAGGTTGAGTCCGGTTCCACCCGCTTTCAGCGAAATGAGAAAAATGTCTCCCTCCCCCTCATTAAACCGCCGGCATATATCAACCCGATCGGCCGCAGGGGTCTGTCCATCCAGATAAAACAACTTCCTGCCCGCCGCTTCCAGCCTTGCGCGAATCAGTTGCAGCATGCTGGAAAATTGCGAGAAAACAAGCAGCCTTTTTCCAGAAGACAGGCATTCCCCGATGGTTTCTTCCAAATGCTGCATCTTGCCGGAATCTCCCGTATAGCCCTCGACAAACAAGGCGGGGTGGCAGCACAGCTGGCGCAGCCGTGTAATCCCGGCCAAAATTTTCATGCGGCTTTTCTGGAAGCCTTCCTCGGCCAAATCCTTGGCCGTATCTTCCTGAAGCTTGGCCAGATAGGCCGCGTACAGTTTCTTCTGCTCCGGCGTCAATTCCGGACGCTGCACGGTTTCAATCTTGTCGGGCAGCTCGGTCAGCACATCTTTTTTCATCCGGCGCAAAATAAACGGACGCACCATCCGCGAAACCCGCTCGGAAGACAGCTGGCGAAAAGACGGTTGACTCGGAAACAGACCGGGAAATACCGCATCAAAAATGGACCACAGTTCATCCATCGAATTTTCAATCGGCGTCCCCGTCAAAGCAAATTTCCGGGTCGCCTGGAGTTCTTTGACCGCTTGCGCCGTCTGGGAGCCAGCATTTTTGATCGCCTGTGCTTCATCCAGAATCAGGCTGGCAAACGTCCGATCCCGATAAACCTCAATATCTCTTCGCAGCAAGGGATAGGAAGTGACGATAACGTCGGCTTCATCGATATCTTTCAGAAGCTCATTCCGCTCCGCCTTCAGCCCTGCTACGACCAGAACACGTAAATCCGGAGCAAATCGGGCAAATTCATTCTCCCAATTATAGGTCAGCGAGGAAGGTGCCACGATCAGTGTCTGAGTCCGTTCTTTCCCGGCAGCCTCTTGGCGTTCGGAAACAATATAGGCGATACTCTGCAGCGTTTTGCCCAGTCCCATATCATCCGCCAAAATGCCGCCGAAGCGGTAATGCGCCAGCATTTTCAGCCACTGGAATCCCTGTACCTGATAGTCGCGGAGCACGTTCCCGAGCTCCTCCGGCACCTCGAACTCCATCCGTTCCGGGTCGCGGACATCGTTGAGGAATTTGCGCAAAGCCTTGCCCCAGCTCACGCTTTTGTTCAATTCGCCGCGGTCAGGCAATTGCAAAGCCCGAACCGCCGGAACCTTGATCTTGTTGCCGCGCAGATCGGTTTTGCCGAGACCCAGCTGGTCGGCCATTTGGCCGAAGCTGGCATACTCTTCCTCCTCCAGGGACAGAAAGGCGCCGCTGCTCAGCCGGTAATATTTCTTCTTCTCCACGATACTCCGCATAATCCGGCGCAATTCCTTCTCATCGACTCCGTCCAGCTCGAACGAAATTTCGAGCCAATCCAGATTGCTGCCAAGGTCGGCCTTGATTCTCGGGCGGCTCTTCCGGTCCGTGAACATCGACTTGACGGCCGAGGACAAATAAATCTCCATCTCGTCCTCCAGTCGCGGCAGAACATAGAACAACATTTCATAAATTACATCCGCACCTTCGGCGGACCAGCTGTTGTCCGACCGCTTGAGCGGGGACTGATCCAGCATGCCGATCAGCCGCTGCTCCGCCTGGATGTCCCTCATCAGAATCTGATCCGTGTTTTCTGCAAGAGCTTGTCCGGTCGGCACGCTGTCCTTCAGATCCGGGACAATGATTGTCCCCTCATAGTCAAGCTCCAGACGCGCGGTCAGTACTTCATCCTGAATATCCAGATACAGCTTCGGGTACAACTTCGGTTCAACAATCCGCCCGGAGATGTCAGTTCCGATTGATAGGTTGCCTATTTTGCGCAATCCGGGAACGACGGTTTGCACGAAGGGAGCGATCTGTTCGACGGGGATGTGTAGCGTATTGTCAGATAAGTATTTATTCAACGTACTTTTCAGCATAGAGAGCAATCGGACTTCATTGGCTTCCAGCTTATACACAGCCCCTTGATATCCTGCAATTTCATAGGCTGGCAAAAGGATCAGATCGTTTAAATTGCTGATCCTCATCATGTAATCTTTACCTTTGGCCTGCTGGTCCAGCTTATATTCAAGCGGAAGCGGGCCGGACAGCAGATGAAACTTCACCGGGTTTGCCATACCTGGCTGGATCAAGCAATTCACCTGTTCCAGCATCGGAGCAAGTCGGGCCCATGTCTGGGGAGAGATGGCAACGGCTCTTGCATTCGCTCCATCACTAATGTAATAAGGGGCTGAACTGCGATAAAATTCCTCGATGTTCATGATTTCAATCAACTCGTTCAGCACAGCCTTCTCCCGCTCCGAGATCCGATGGATTTCCGGGTCATAACTGAACAGTTTGGTGAAAACCATCGATTGGCCCAGTTCCACAGCCTTGAGAAACTGCTTTATTTTTTGGACCACATAAAGTCTCTTGACCCCCACTTTCATTTCCAGAAACAGTTGACCTCCCTGATAAGAGTTTGTCAACTTGAGGAAATATTCGAGCTGCAAATCATCCTTAGACTTGATAGGTGCCGATGGATAGACTTCTCTTGATGGCTGTAGGTTATTTTTAAAAAGGGAGATCATCTCCATTACAGCAATTGCGCTCGATTTCGAATTGTGGCCCGAGGCAGTGGAGTCAAGAAAATGGCTCATTCTCTGCATCCATGGATCGGGATGGGAAGAAGCGGCTTCGTTCGCATCTTTCATAGCCAGAAGCAAAGCGCCAACGTGTTTGCAGTAATAGTAGGAACTCAAAAAAGCCGGACAGTTGCAATCCGCCTCAATTACTTCATCTTCCTCCACATAAACAGAAACATCGTATAATTTTGAGCCGGAGCCTTTTACGCGTGCGGAATAATACCCTTCGTCTTCATTACATTGAAAATTCACGACGCGTCCTGCACGGTAATATTCCACCCCTCTCTGATAGCTCGTCGTACCGCACATAGCCTTGATCTCATCGATTGGAAGTTGAATTGACAATTAGGGACACCACTCTTCAAAGTGTAAATTTAATCGCATTGTAACAATAACTCTTTATAAAATCTAGCAAATCAATGCCTTATCATATCATCTGCCGCCCCTCTCCCTCTGGCATGACGAACCCTAACGGTTTCTTGCCGCATATTTGATTGCCCTCCTTCATTCAAGATCAAAAATCACATTCATCCGCTGTACTCGTTAATTCCGCCCATCTTGCCGCCAGCAACTTCGCATAGTCCAGGCTTAACAAGCCGTAATGTCCGAGCGCATACCCGTCATTCACTTCAATCAGCAAGGTCTCCCCTTGTTCCGTCAATCCGATATCGACCGCATATCCGCTCGGGGCCGACCGGAACTGGGTAACCATGTTATGTAGGATTTGAGAATCAAAATGTAGTCTCCAGTCTCCTCTGTACCTGCGAGCATCCAAAATCTGTCCATACCTCACGAAGCATCTCCACTCCGCTTGGAATTTGACGACTTCCGAGCACCATACTTCGGGATCCTCACCATAAGACCCGCTTCCGACTAGATCCCTTGTGCTTCTGACCACAACCCCGGTAAATTTCTTATCTTCGACCGGTTTAACGAATACGTTCCAATTTTCCGGATGATTAGCAATCGTACTCAGCTTTGATTTCCACACTTTTCGGCCTAAATAGCCCGTTAGCTCTTCTGGGTAATCCATCTCGGGTGCGGTAATATCGTATTTACGGAGCATGGATCTGACGTCATCGACATAACCAACCACGATGTCTTCCTTTTGATGATCGGACAATTCACTTACATCTTGAAAATAACGCAATTCGAAACCCATCTGCTTAAATCCGTCATACGCGGCATAAAAATTGTGATTCGCAAATTCATGATCTGCGCCTTTTTTCAGGTATACTTTCATGGAGCGTCCCACCTGCTTCATATTTTATTGGTACGTATTAACGGGAAAAACTCATGTTAAATTTTCGCCTTTGCCCTTTAAATCCGATTTAGCTGGAAAAGTTCCAGCTATTTTACGGCGCAATCGCCGATTTACGCACTTTCGGGTAAAATAGCGGGAGGTTTTCCAGCTATTTTGCCTTCCCAACCACCTAGCCACCAATTTAGCGGGAAAAATTCCCGTTATTTATCCTGTCACGCCGCATAAAGAGATAAAATGTAGCACCCCACTCCGCCCAAAAACAACAGGTACGCCCAAACCACGTATCCCGCGTATGTTTTATAGTAGGTTGCCAGGGCGTGCTGACACAATGTCAGGACAAGGAACAGCAGACTTCCCGCCAGAATCATAGGGGGCTTCCCGAAAATCGCGGAAAACGCAAAAAATCCGAAGGGTACTGCATTTAAGAAGGTATAGATCCAATTCATGACCAATACAAACAAAACGCCCATCCCGTATTCGTGCTTTCCTTGGTGCCGGCGTGTTATTTTCTTTGAAAATACGGTATGCAAGCAGACCAGATAGACGATCAATAAACCGGCTGGCAGCAAAGCGTACAAATTAGGCACCACCTAACCCACAGTCTTGTCAAAAGCAGGCAACCCCCGTTTATTCAAAGTATAGCATAACAGTGGAGTTCCATCGGCAGGCGGCATGAGCAGGCATAGCAACAATGGTAATATTGGTAACATTGGTAACAGCGGGAGCGGGAGCAGCAGCAACACAGCAACAACAAAGCCCGCCGTAAGGGCGGGCACGCTGTGTAAATATTTCTCGCAAACTACCAGACAGGGGAAAATAAAATATTCAACCTTTCCGCTCCATCAGCCAGGCATGCCCCGGATCGTTGAAAAACTTCCAGGTCCGGTGCGGGCCCGCCATAACGTTAAGATAGTAGACTTCGTAGCCGGGCGGCGCGGAAACGGGATGATAGCCCTTCGGTACCAATACCGTTTGCGCGTCCCGAACCGTCAGCGTTTCGTCGATCGACAGGTCCTCCGTGTAAATCCGCTGCACAGCAAATCCCTGCTCGGGGACGACCCGGAAATAATAGGTTTCCTCGAGCAGCGATTCTTCCGGGAGATCGTCACGGTCATGCTTGTGGGGCGGGTAGCTGGACCAGTGTCCGCCGGGGGTGAACACTTCGACAACGAGCAGACTGTCGGCCGGCTCCTGCTCCGGCAGGATGTTATGAACCAGCCGGCCCATACTGCCGCTGCCCCGGTGCTCCACGCCCACCGCTTCGGGCGCAATCAACCGGGGCGACAGCGTCCCCCGGCCGGGCGCCCGGCATATCGCCAGTTCCAGCTCGGTCGACGCGCCGACGGTAAAACGGGTGCCGGAAGGAACGTAGACGGAGTAAGGAGGAGTTTTCTCGAACACACTCATCCGCCGCCCGATTCCCGTCCACCCTTCATCCCCGGCACTCACGTCCGCTTTACCGCTGAGAAGGACGATGCAAGCTTCCTGGTCCCCGGTTTCCTGACTCAGGGTCTGGCCGGGCCGCAGCCGGTACACTTCGAAACCCACATACTTCCATTGTGCCGATTCCGGCGTCACGGACAGAATGCGTCCGGATTTATCCGGCTCCCGAGCAGCCGAGATCAAATATTGCGACATGCTTCCACCTCCGCTATGGATGTTGTTTTCCCGCCGGTTCCAGTTCGTTGAGCAGCACCGGACGACCGAGCCGGGCCGAGCGTTTGGCGGCATGGGCGATCCGTTCGGCCTGAAGCCCGTCAAAACCGTCGACCTCCACCGGGCTCCCCGTACGGATGCTATCTATAAACCCCCGAATCTCCTCCAAGAAAGCCTCCTTATATCGCTCCAGAAAAAAGTAAAGGGGCTTCTCGCGGACAACGCCTTCTCCATGGCTGATCACCACGGAGTTCGGAAAATCATTGTCCGCCGTGACGCTTCCGCCTGATCCAAAAACCTCCACGCGTTGGTCATACCCGTACACGGCGCGGCGGCTGTTGTCGATCACTCCGATTGCCCCGTTTTTGAACCGCAGCGTCGTGATCGCCGTGTCCACATCGCCGTATTCGGCAAACACCGGGTCCACCAATACCGCGCCTTTGGCGTAAACCTCCTCGACTTCGCTGCCCGCCAGGAAACGCGCCATATCGAAGTCATGGATCGCCATGTCCATGAACAGCCCTCCCGAACGCCGGATATAATCCGCAGCGGGCGGAGAAGGGTCGCGCGAGGTGATTTTGATGATCTGCGGTTCGCCGATCCGGCCTTCCCGCACCAGCTCGCGGACCCGTTTGAAATTATGGTCAAACCGGCGGTTAAACCCGATTTGCATCATGACTCCGGCGCGCCGCACCGCTTCCAACGCCTCCTGGGTCCGCTGCAAATCCATGCTGACCGGCTTCTCGCAAAAAATATGCTTCCCCGCGGCGGCAGCCGCCAAGGTCAGCGGCACATGGGTATTCGTCGGCGAGCAAATGAACACGGCATCGATCTCCGGATCCCCGATCACCTCCCCGCTGTCGGTCGTAATTCGCCGGATTCCCCGCTTGGCGGCCCAGGCTTCCAGTTCCCCGCCGGCTAACGGATCGCTGATCGCCGCCACCTCCGCGTCATCCAGCCGCAGTAAATGTTCCGCATGGATTTTGCCGATCCGGCCGGCTCCGATAATCCCCACTTTTACCGTCTTCCCCATCCTGATTCCTCCGTTCCCGTTCTCTTCTCCCCCTCGGTTCAAAGGGAATACAGATATTCCATCGACCGTTTGGCGTATTCATAAGGAGGGTGCGCTGCCGGATCCTGCTCTCCCTCCAGCATCGCCCAGCCTTGATAACCGCGACTCTCCAGTTCCCGGACAATCGGGGCGAAATCGATGCACCCGTCCCCCGGGACGGTAAAGACGCCCCGGCGAATGCAGGTGATAAAATCGCAGCCTTCTTCCCGGGCGGCCGCAAGCACCCCGGGACGGACATCCTTCAAGTGAACGTAAGCCACGCGATCGGAATGGGTGCGCAACAATTCAAGCGGATCGGCCCCGCCGTACAAAGCATGGCCGGTATCAAACAGCAGATAGACCAGATTCGGATCGGTCGTCTCCATCAACCTTTCGATTTCATGAGGCCGTTCCACCGCGGTGCCGGCATGATGATGATAGGCCAGCTTGAGACCGAAGCTTTGAGCGATTCTCCCCGCTTCGTTCAGCCCCTCGGCCAGATGCTTCCAGCCCTCGTCGTCCAGGCCCCGCGGCGGAGCCCCGCCCGCGCCCCCTGCTCCTAAAGCATCGGCAAAAAAAGAACCTCCCGTCTCGCAGGTGCTGATCACCTTGCTGCCGAAGCCGGCCAGAAAATCCGCATGCCGCCGGTAAGCTTCCAGCTCCGCCGCTCGCCGGGACGGATCGGAGAACCGCACCGATTTCCATTGGGACACGAGCTGAATGCCGCGTGAATCCAGTTCCCGGCGAAGCACCGCCGGGTCCCGGGGATACTTGCGGCCCATTTCCGTTCCCTTCAACCCCAGAGCCTGCATGTCGTCCAGAATTTGTTCATAGGAAGTATCCGCGCCATGCTCTTCGACATCTTCGCCTACCCAGTTGATGGGATGGGCGCCCAGCTTAAAGCTCCATTTTTCCATGGATAACCTGCTCCTTTACGATCGAATTTTAGAAAGGCCGGGCTTCTCCGGTTCTTTGCAGCATCCGCCGATGTGCCGCGTTGACCTCGTTCGAGGAGGAATGCTCCGGCACGCCGACCCGCCACCAGGACTCGTATCCCCCGGTATGGGTTCCCGGCAGAACGGAAATCGCGATCAGCGTGGTGGCCTCCTCTTCCTTGGCGAGCTTCAGCGCGGCTTCCAGTTCCTCCGCCGTTGTCGCGCTGTAGGCCTTCACGCCCAGACTCCGGGCATGGGTCGCGAAATCGAAGGTCAGATAATCCCCGCTCAAGCTTCCCGTTTCCGGGCTGCGGTAGCGGAATTCGTTGCCGAAACCGCCGCTGCCGTTTTCCCGCTGCAGGTTGTGAATGCATTGATATCCATGGTTGTCAAAAAGCAGGATGGTGATCTTCCGCCGCTCCTGCAGGCTCGTGATCATTTCCGAATGCAGCATCAAATAACTGCCGTCACCCACCAGGGCATAAACGTCCCGGCCGGGCTCCGTCAAGGCGACGCCGAACGCGCCGCTCACCTCGTATCCCATGGTCGAAAAGCCGTATTCCATATGGTAGGTTTTCGGGTGGACGGAGCGCCACAGCCGCTGCAGATCTCCCGGCAAACTGCCCGCCGCGTTTACGATGACCGCTTCCGGATCGATCGTCTGATTGATGATGCCGAGCGCCCGGGTCTGCGACAAGCCGCCCTCCGCTTCGTCCGCATAGAGCCGGTCCACCTCCGCGTCCCACTCCGCTTTAAGCCTCGCCAGCTCATCGGGGTCATAGCCGCTTCGATACGACATGGCGGAAAGAACCGCCTTAAGCGCGGGCAGACTTTCCTTCGCATCGGCGATCAAGGGCAAGCCGTCCATCTTGATCCCGTCGGCCCCCTGAACATTCAGGTTTAAAAAAGACACCTGCGGATGGCGGAACAGCCATTTGGACGCGGTGGTAAAATCGGAATACCGGGTGCCGACGCCGATGATCAGATCCGCATCCCGGGCGAGCACATTGGCCGCCTTGGTGCCGAGCACGCCGATGCCGCCGACGCTTAAAGGATGGCGCCAGCTCATGGCGCTTTTGCCGGCCTGCGTTTCCCCGACGGGGATGCCGAAAGCTTCGGCAAAATCGGTCAGCTCCCGAATCGCCCCCGCATAGTGAACGCCGCCGCCGGCGATGATCAGCGGGCGGCGGGCGGCCGCGACCCTCTCGGCGGCCCGCTTCAGGCTGGCGGCCGCGGGAGGCCGGCGGTCCGGCGCGTGCACCCGCTTCGCGAAGAAGGAAGCCGGATAGTCGTACGCTTCCGCCTGCACATCCTGGGGCAGCGCCAGCGTCACCGCTCCGGTCTCCGCCGGGTCCGTCAGCACCCGCATAGCCTGGAGGGCGGCCGCCATCAGCTGCTCGGGCCGGGTAATCCGGTCCCAATAGCGGCTGACCGGCTTGAAGGCGTCCGTCGCGGAGACGGTGTAATCGCTGCCCACCTCCATTTGCTGAAGCACCGGATCCGGCTGGCGGCAGGCGAAATGGTCTCCGGGCAGAAGCAGGACCGGAATCCGGTTGACGGTGGCCGCCGCCGCGGCCGTCACCATATTCAGCGATCCCGGCCCGATGGATGCGGTACAGGCAAAGATCTGCCGCCGGTTGGTCTGTTTGGCAAAAGCGGCGGCGGCATGCACCATCCCCTGCTCGTTTTTCCCCTGGATGAAGACAAGCCGTCCTTTTCCCTGCTCCAGGGCTTCGCCCAAACCGGTCACATTGCCGTGGCCGAAGATGCCCATCACGCCTTTAAAAAAAGGAATTTCCTCCCCGTCCGCCTCAAGGTACTGGTTCTCCATAAACTTCAGCAAGGCTTGAGCCATCGTCAAGCGCAGCGTTCCCGTTTGCTCAGACATCGCGCTCCATCTCCTTTTTTACTTTTCATCCGCGGACGCGCCGCGTTCGTCCCGAAGCAGAAGGCCCAGGCCTTCCTTCATCTTCCCGACCTCCACGCCGGCCAGCATCATAATGCCGATGCCATGGTTGTCGTTGATCACGGTCCTTAGATCATATTTGTAATAATCCGGGGTAAAAGAGTACCTCGACCCGCTGCACACGCCATGGACGTTGCCTTGGCGGTCGATGGCCTCCCGCACCAGTCCCCGCCAGGCCCGGATGGCGGCTGCGCCGTAACCGTCTTTCGGCAGCCAGCCGAAACGGACGCCCCGGGCGAAAGCATAGGCGAACATCGCCGTACAGGAGGCTTCTTCATAAGCATCCTCCTCGGTCAGCACCTGCCGCCAAAGCCCGGATTCGCCCTGCAAGGCGGCGATGCCGCCGCAGAGCTCACCGAAGAAGTCCAGCAGCTCCGCCCGGTCCTTATGCTCCGGAGGCAGCGCCTCCAAAATTTCGGAAAGGGAAAACACCGTCCACCCGTTGCCCCTTCCCCAGGGAATTTTGGTGGCTTTGCCCACCTTAAAATCAAACACATGGGACATAACCCTCGGCTCCGGCATAAACAGATACCGGCGGAACAGCAAAAATTGACGGGCGGCCTCGTCAAGGCAGGCCGGGTCGTCCGCCGCCCGGGCGTAGCGGACCAGAAACGGGCCGCTCATGTACAGATCATCCGCCCACATCGTGTTTGCGGCATATTCGCCGGGGCACAGCCGGTAGAAGGCACCGTCGTCCCTTCGTTCCAGCCGGTTTTTGATGAAATCGGCAATGGCGCGGGCAATGCGGAGAAAATCCGGTTCCGGGCAGCGCTTATAAGCCTCCAGCATAGCCGAGCCGAAGGAGCCGCAGTTATCCAGCATCCGGATCAGCACCAGTTGATGATTGACGGATGGAAAACCGTAGATTTCTTTGTCCCATAACGCGTAGTCGTAAAAATCGGTGCAGACCGTAATATGCCTGTAAGCATAATCCGCGATATCCTTTCGTTCCAGCGTTTCCGCCGCGCGAAGCAACCCGTACATGGTCACGCCCAGGGGATAATCCCAGCGTCCGAAGTTGGTGGCGGAGCCGGTCGTCCACTTGTTGCTGAGCATGGCGTTTTCGTAGAAGGGCCGCACCGCGCACCCGGGCGCATCCAGCGACCAGTACACCTTGCCATGCGCCCCTTCGCCGCCGTCCGCATGCTCGAACAGCCGCCGCAAAGAAGCAGCCTTCGCCGGGGCGGCCGTCACATCGGGGGCGAGCGGGCCGGCATACAGCCAAGGGCCCCGGCTCCCGAGAACCCCGGCGGGCAGGGTCAGCGGGATCGGCCCCCGGGTACCGCTCAGTTCCAGCTCGAATCCCCAGCCCGCTTCCGAAGAAGCGGTCTGTACCAACACCTGGCCGCCCCCTTCCCCAAGCGTCACTTCTTCCCGGAAGGTGCCCGCCTTCTCCAAGCGGACGACAGGGGTTCCGTCCAGCCAGAAGGTGGTCGCGCCCCACACCCGGCCCTCCCATACCGTTCTCTCGCCCGGCAGGGCCCCGTCTATTCGGCTCCAGGCCAGAGCAGACACGGGCTTCCCCGCGTCCGGGCTTTCGAAGAGCCGCGCACAGTTGGGGCGCGCCATCCGATCCGCGCTCCACTCCCCCGTGGGGAGCCAGCGGAGCCCGCTGCTCTTCTCGGATCGCCGGTAGTCGGGAAACGCCCCGTTTCCCTGCTCTCCGAAGAGCGGCACGGCGGTGGGCTCGGAATACAGCCAGCCCGCCTCTTCCTTGCGCTCGGCGAAGGGGGCCAGCACCTGAAGGATGCGCACCTTCGCCTCCTCCGCCCCAAACCGGCAGCCGAAGCCGGCTTCGGTACGGCGGGCCTCGATCAGCAGCGTGTTCCAGCCGCGCCCCAGCGTCAGCGGCACGACCGCTTTCGCCTGCGGATCGAGTTCATCCACCGCGCTCGAACGGTACAGCAGACGCTCGTTCACGTACAACCGGATCGGCCCGAGCGGCATGATCCCCGTATCCAGCGAGCGCTCGTCGTCGCTCCACACCAGACCGAAGACGTAAGCGTAATCGCCCTGTCCGGCCTCGGGCAGGCGTGCCGTCAGGTCCATGTCAAACATGCCGTCCCCGGTCTGCAAAATGCCGTTCCGGCGAAATCCCCGGAAGGCGAACGGGAGCGGCGGATTCGCGCCGATGTAACGTCCGGCGAGGACGGGCAAAATATTCTCCGGATCTTCCCCCAACCAGTAGCCGATACTTTCCCGCGGTTCCAAATAATCCGCCATCGTTTCGTTTTCCCTCCATCTCTTTATCCGTTTGGTCGCGTTTACCCGACAATGACAAGGCGGATTTCCCGCTTCAAACCGTTCAACCCGATACCGCCAATCGCTCCCGCTCCCGTTTTCCCCTCACTACTCCCTTTTCGTTCCCGGCGAAAGCGTAAGGACGATCGTCTTTTCGAAGGGAGTCATCACATTGACGAGCAGGGTTTTGCAGTGAGGGGGGAGACCCGCTTCGCGGACGCCGGTCGATAAATGCGCCAGCTCTCCGCCCGTCAGCTCCACCCAGTCCCCTTCGCATTCGTACCGGGCGGCGCCCCCGCTCCACAGCAAGGTATCGCTGCCGTTATCCTGAAATTCCCCGGCGACGAACTCGCCTTCGCTGCCGAATACAAGCGAAATTTGGGTCATGACATCCAGCGGCTCCGCGCATCCGACTTTAAGCTCCCAGCCGCGATCCGTACGGAGCGCCTCCACCGTCACGCGGATTTTCTGCTCATGGGTGAGAAGCCGGCTGTGATGGGGCAGAAGATACCACGGGCTGACGGGCTCTCTGGATGTGACGGGGAGCAGCGTCTCCGCAACCGGTCCGTAATAGCCTTTCTTTTGTTCCCCTTCAAGCCTGTAGCCGTTTTCCAGCACGGTCATTTCCTGCATCGGAATGTAGCCGGGGTAGAAATAGGAGGCGATCTGAACCGCCAAAAGCCGGACTTTGCCGTGACGGAGCGCAAAGAACGAAGGGGTCTCCGTCATCAGCGTCACGCTGGTATCGCCGTCCCGGTAGCGGGCCACCGGTGCGCCGAATTCGGTATGCAGCCGGCTGTGGAAGACGCGGCCGTTATGTCCTGCCGCCTCCATCCCGGCCAAATAGCCGGCACGCAGAAACTCGCCGTTCAGCAGCTTTTCGTAACGGGTCGGAATCAGGGCCGGCTCCACGGCGGGCTGCCTTAATTCGGGCTCCAGCATCATCCGGACCAGCACATTGGTGGACACAACGCCGGGCCCCGTGAGGGCGCCCTCCGCCAGCCGGGCCATGCCGGCAAACACCGGATCGCGGTCCAGACGGGCCAGAATCGCATAAGGCAGATAGTACGGCGACAAATCATGATATTGGCCCAAATCCTGGCGCCCCGAATAATCCGTGACGATTTCACCGGACGGATGAACGAGGTAGGTCATCATCCGCAAATTCCGGCGGACCGGCTCAAGCAGTGCGGGGCGCCGCAGAAGACGGGCCGCGTGGATCAGCATAAGATCGCTGACCGCGCTGTAAATGCCGTTGCTCCGCTCGGTCCATTCGCCGTCCGGCGTGATGTCCATCCCTTCGGCCAGCCACTGGTCGGCCCGCCGTACGGCTTCCTCAAGGTCGAAGATGTCATGAAGAAATCCCAAAGCGGCGCACAATACCCAGCGATGATTCGGGGTGTGGCATCCGCCGGTCAGCAGAACCGGGATCGTCCTCTCCAGGAACAGCTTCATTCGTTCCACGACGGGGGCCAGCGGCTCCCAGGCATCTCCGGCAAGCAATTGGACCAACTGCGCATAACCGACGACGACAAAGGCCGTGTCCGGCGGGGAATGGGAGTTGGTCCAGCCCGGAGAAATGGAGCCGTCCTCGTGCTGGAGCCGCAGCACGAATTCCGCCGCCAGCTTGAGCCGTTCCAGCAGTTCCTCGTCCCGGTAAAAGGCGGATTTGGGATTGACCAAAGCCGCCCCCCAAAAGGCCATGACCGTCGGTGTGCCCGTCGTATGGTTGACCCAGGCGATGCCTGTCGCCGGATCGATCGTTCCGCCATAATAGCGGCTTTCCGGTTCCAATATTTGACGGGCCTTTCCTTCCTCCGCCCAGGCATCGTTCACAGCCACCAGTTTTTCGTACATCCTGCTCACTTCCCCCATGTTTAGTTCAGCGATCAGCCAACGCCGGTGTTACCATCCGCGGATCAAGGCCAATTCTTTCCGCATGCGCTCGGGAATCTCCGCATACAATCGCTCCCACGGAACGAACCGCTCCGCTTCCTTTTCCCAGCGAAATTCTTCATATTCCCGGGAAGGCCGGAAGCGGAATTTTTGCAGATGCTCCCGAACCCGGCGGTCGGTTTCATGGTCCTTCCGGATCAATCCGGCGAACATGTCCCCGTAGATGACCCCGTCCGCCCCGGCCTCTTCCATCGTGCAGCGCTCGAAATCCGGCAGCCGTTCAAACCGCTCCGCCAGCGGCGCCATCGCATGCTTACCGGGCTGCACATACAGCGTCACCCGGCCATGGTTTATATTGGAGCGGTCGGACCGAAGCGCCTTCAGGTATTTCCCGTGAAAGCTGGCTTCCGCATCCACAATCTCGCCTTCCTTACCGATGTAAATCCAGACATGCTCCAGGTCGTAGAGGTGCTGGATGTCGTAGTCATAATAAATCGCGTACTCCAGCACGCTTTGCACCTTCGGGTCCGTGAATGCTATGCGGCGCCGGAAAGAAAGGGAATCCCCTTCCGCTTCAAATGCGGTCACCCCGATCCGCACGGGGAAGAAGGGCTCCCGTTTGTCCATAAGCAGCCGGGGCGCATACCGTAAAGCGCTCTCGCGATCGAACGTATCCGATATTCGCATTACGTCAAGCTCCCGTCGCCTGCGCCGGGTAGTTTGCTTAGGATCAGCTCATGGCTCTCGTGAATTTCCTCCGGCCGGCATGCCGCTTTCAGCTCATACACTTTGACCTTGGCCTTTTCGATCATGGGCAGGAAACGGTCAAAAGACCGCATATCCTTGCTGTGCACATAAGGGCACCAATGGTCGGAAAGACCGATCGTTTCGTGAATATGGACCCCCAGGATGGAATCCATCAACCCGTCCATTTCCTTGTCGTTGTCGTACAGGCCCAATCGTTCCATCATGGTGGCGTGCCCGATGTCGTACCACAAGTACACCGGCGCGCCCTTCAATCTTTCGATGATCATCTTTGCTTCCTGTAAACTTGGTATCTGATTCGGGCGGGAGCGGGTTTCGATGCCGAAGCCCACCTTGTAGCCCTTGGCCGCGATCCGGTCGCTCGCTTCCTCCAAACTTCGGCAGATTTGATCCACGTATCGGCCGCTCTCCGCCTGTCTCCGTTCCATCATCTCCCGCCACTTGGTCCGGTACATTTCGGAGTCTCTCCCCGACTCGTTGTACAATCTTTCCAGTTCTTTGATCGTCTCATGTGCCATAGGCACCTCTCCGGGATGGACGACGACCGCCTGCGCCCCGTAGCGATGCGCATACTCCGCGGACCGCACCAACAGCTCGATGGCCCGCTGCCGTTTGTCTTCCTCCTCGAACCCGAGCAGTACGGAATCCGTGCCGTAGTCCGGATCGGGGACATGGGGGAAGGTGTTGTGCACGCTGGATACGCCGATTTCCCCCCGCTCGATCATCGGCTCGATCGTCGCAAGCATCTCCCGGGTTACGTTGTAATTCAGCTCGATATAGTGAAAGCCGAGCTCCCCGATTTCCCGGACCATCTCCCGTCCAACCGTATGCCTTTTGATATTCCAACAGGTCGAAAATGAATACGTTCCTTTATCGTTCTGCATTGCCCATCCCCCCTTCCGTTGCTTCTACCCTTTCACCGCGCCGAGCATGACGCCGCTGACGAAGTACTTTTGCAGCCAGGGATAAACCAGCAGAATCGGCACGGTGGCGAACACCACGCTGGCCGCCTTGAGGCTTTCCGGGGTCAGCGCCGTTCTGTTCGAGCCTTCCATCTGGGTCAATTCCGTGACCATGTTGTTCTGTACCATCTGGTACAGCTTCAGTTGAATCGGATAGAGGTCCGGATTATTGATATACATCAGGGAATCCTGGAACCCGTTCCAGCGGCCGACGGCGTAGAAGAGCGCCAGCGTCGCCAGCACCGGCATGGAAAGGGGAAGCACGATTTTGATCAGCGTGTGCAAATGGGAACTCCCGTCGATCTCCGCGGATTCCTCCAGACTTGGCGGAATATTGTTGAAGAAGGAAATGAGAATAATCAGGTTGAACGGGCTGATGAGACCCGGCAAAATCAGCGACCATACCGAGTTGATCATATGGAGGTCGCGAATCAGGAGATATTCGGGAATGATGCCGCCGCTGAAAAACATCGTGATAATGATCAGATACATGAAAAAGCGGCGTCCCTTGAGATTCCCTTTCGTCAGCGGATAGGCGGCGGCGACCGAAAACACCATGCAGAGCAGCGTGGTCGCCACGGTCAGGATGATCGTAAACCCGAGAGAACGGAGCATCGATACATCGGAGAACACTTTGCTGTAAGCCTCCCAGTTGAACTCGATGGGAAACAGCGTCACTTCGCCCGAGGTGATCGCCCGGTTCGAACTCAAGGAAATCGCAATGATATGCAGGAATGGAGCTAGACAAAGCATGACGAAAATAAAAACACAAACGATTAAAAAGGCTTCGAACATGCGGTTGGATGCGCGTTCGCTCACGAAAATCAACTCCTTTCCCTAACAGGTTCTACATGATGCCGTCTCCGGTCAGCTTTTTGGAAATGTAGTTGGAGCCTAAAATAAAGACGAGCCCTACAACCGCCTGGAACAAACCGACTACGGTAGCCAGCGTATATTGCCCCGATTCGAGGCCCACCCGGTAAACGAAGGTGCTAAGTACGTCGGAATATTCCCGGACCGCCACGTTGCCGATAATATAGGGACGATCGAAGCCGATGCTGATCATTTTGCCCAGGTTGAGAATCAACAGCGTCACGATGGTCGGCTTGATCGAGGGCAGGGTGATATGCCAGATCCGCTTCAACCTCCCGGCTCCATCGACTTCCGCCGCTTCAAACAGCTCCTTGTTGACGCCGGTGAGGGCGGCCAGGTACAGAATGGTCCCCCAGCCTGCGCTTTGCCAGACGCCCGTGAACAAATAGGTGAGCAGCCAGGGATTTTTTTCGGTAAGAAAAGGGATCGGATCAAGCCCCATGTTCATCAACAGGTTATTGATCATGCCGGATTGGTTGCCGAACAGTTGGTAAACAATCCCCCCGATGATGACCCAGGAAATAAAATGGGGGATGTACAGAATGGTCTGCGAGATTTTTTTGAACCAGACCGATCTCATTTCAAACAGCATGATTGCCAGGAGGATCGGCGCCGGAAAAGATACGATCAGATCGAGAAAATTCAGCATGAACGTGTTTCGCAAGGTCACGTAAAAATCCGGCATGGCGAAGACCTGGCGGAAGGCGTCAAAGCCGATCCATTCGCTGCCCGCGATCCCCTGAAACAAATTAAAATCTTTAAAAGCGATTTGAACGCCGTACATCGGCCCGTAGCGGAATATCAGAAAATAAACGATCGGCAGCAACAGCAGCGCGTACAGCTGCCAATATCGCTTGATATAAGCTGATCCTTTCAACTTGGTCCCCTCCTGTCCGGAAAAAAGGAAGGGCGCAAAGGCATGACATGAGTCTTTACGCCCCGACATTCGTCATTTCCAGCTTCCGGCTATTTCAGCTCTTTGAGCGCCTCCTCAAGCTCTTTTTGCAGTTCGGCACCGCCTTTGGCCATGAAGTCTTTCATTTCCTGCTCATAGACCTGCTCGAATTCCTCCGGTTTGCACATCGTGCTTTTTACGATAATCACGTTCAATTTATCGAGCAGGGCGGTGCCGTACTTGGCTTCCGCTTCAATCGGTTTGCCGAAAGCGATCGGGCCGATCGTGTCCTGGTTGGCGATATCGATCGATTGCCGCAGCATCTCCTGGTTGCGTTCCGGGAAGCCGAAAATCCAGGCTTTTTCGTTGGTCTTCACATCGCCGAAGTTTTTCCCGTTGGAGATAATCGCCATGTCGCCGCCGTTGTAAATCCGGTCCACCGCTTCCTGAGGCGCATCGGGCTTCATGACCGGGATGCCGTCAACCAGTTCATAGTTTTCGCCTTCCACCCCGCTGTACATATGAACCAGGTTGTCTCCGGACGCCATCCAATCGAGATATTTAATCGCTTCTACGGCGCGCTTGCTGCTTTTCGGAATCATGATGTAGAGGCCGTTGGAAGCATAGCGGGATTTGGCGTGTTTACCTTCCGCATTGGTATAGGCGTCGATCGCGGCGAGTTTGCTACCGCTTACATTTTTCAGCAGATTGTCAAGAATTCCATCGTCATAGAAGATACGGTCCACATCGTCGGAGAAAAAGCCCACATTGCCGTTTTGGATATCCTTGACCAGCTGGCTCTTGTCTTCATCCAGACTGAAATCCTTGCTGATCAACCCTTCGTTGTACAGTTTGTTCATAAATTTCATGGCATCCTTAAAGCCTTCGTGAAAAGGCATCTCATACCGCTGCGGGTAAGTCAAATCGCCCTTCACCGGCTTGATGAAGGAGTAGATCAACGGTTCGTACTGGGCGGGAGCCAGCGCCATACCCATCGGGATGACTTTGCCGCCCACTTTGCCGGGGTCCTTCTCCTTAAACGCTTTCAAAGTATTGTACAATTCCTCCGTCGTTTGCGGAGCCGGCAGGTTCAGGGCGTCGAGCCAATCCTGACGTATATAGGAAGCATAACGCCCGGTGATGGCCCGCTTGCCCGGAATCGCGTACATCTTGCCGTCCAGTTTGCCGTATTGCAGGGTTTCCTCGCCGAGGAATTTCTTCAGATTCGGACCGTGCTCATCGAGCAAAGGACCGACCTCCGTCAACCCGCCCTGCTGGGCATACCGGTAAAATACGCTGGAATCATAGACGAATACGATGTCCGGCACATCGGACGCGCTGGCCATCAGAACGTTCAGCTTGGTGACTTCCTCCGATCGTTGAATTGGGACGAACTGCACGTCGATGTTGTTCGGATCGCCGAATTCCTTTTGCACGAATTGAGTCAGATAATTGTTGGTAATCGTGTGAGGCGCGGGCGAATTCCCCCGATCGAACACTTCCACTTTCAAAGTAACTCTCTTGCCTGACTCCGCCGCGCCATTCTTTGAAGACGCTTCTCCTTCGGCGGATTTGGAGGAACAGCCCGCTAGCAGGGAGACCGTCATCGCCGTGGCCATCGCTAATGCCAGCGCCCTTGAAAGTACCCCTTTTCTTGCCTTTACTGCCATAATCCCATCTCCTTTGCAAGTGCTTTGTAAAGTGTGTCCCCTTCGTTCCCGGTAGGCTACTTATGATGCTTAAGCGGTGTTGTATCACGCTGAATCGCCCGGCACCCTTACCGCTTCCTTGGGATGGCCCTAGTATGTCACACCGAAAGTTCCGGTGACAATAAACCAGTTTCGGACGGGAAAATCGGCGATTTTTCTTCCTTTCGGATTGCGGCTGACCTTTTTCCGAAGCTAAACCGTTTTCAAAAATCGCCGCCAGCGCCTCGTTAACCGAATTCCATAAACTGTTTTCGCGATAAACCGATCAACGGGGGATTCCCGGCCGAAACGAAAAGCAGAATCATGAACAGAAAAACCCGCAGTGTGCCGCCTCCCTTCTCGGGCAGGTATCTTACCGGCATACTGCGGGTTTTTCTCCGGCACCGCCTGGCGGCAGTGCGGAAACTTGCATCAAACCTGGCATGGTGCTGATCATTTTGAGCTTATTCGCCCACGGGCATGATCGGCGGCAGCTGCTGTTGGAATTTCGCCGGATGTTCTCTCTTCAAAGCCTGCCTGCACGTTAAAATGATCGGTCTCATTCCCGGGTCAGCGTAAACCGCTTTACCCTGCGGTAATCGCCCGGGGTCATGCCCACAATTCGTTTGAACACTCTCCCGAAGGTGATCGAATTGGCATAGCCCACCTTCCGGGCGATTTCCTGCAGCGGATCTTCCGTTGCCAACAACAGCTTTTCCGCTTCTTTCATGCGCAGTTCCATCAGAAAATCGACGAATTTCATATCGAATTCCGTTTTGAACAAATAGCTGGCGTATTTTCCGGAGACTTGGAAACGATCGCTGAGATGTTTGAGCGACAAATCGGGATTCGTAAAATTCTCCTCAATGTATTGTTTCATTTCGCACACCAGCGCACGGTAGCTTTTGGTTTCGCTGACCGATACATAGGTCCGGAACACATCCGTGAGATCCCCGAACAGCAGCGCCTTCAATTCGCCGATGGACTCGGCTTCCTTCAGTGCCTGCTGGCGCTTCGCGGCTTTCTCCCCGGCGAATTCCCGCTGCAGTTCATCCGACATTACGGCCACTTCCCTGCCGAGCATCTGCAGGAGCGCCTGAATCAACGAGCGGATATCGTCATCCTTCATAAAATCGGACTGGAAGGAGTCGAAAATCTCCTCAAGCCGAAGCCGCCAATTCCCGCTGGACATCCGAAATTCCCGCACAAAGTCGGCGATCATCTGCATATACTTGTACGTCTCGATCAGATCGGTCCGGGCGCTCTCCCCGCCCGTCATAATGATGCTTTCGCCCATAAGAAGCTTGTGCTGAAGCGCGGCCTCCGCCGCTCTGTACGAATCCCGTATCTCTTCCGGGCCGTCGGCCATCGAGCCAATGCCGAAGCTCAGGGAGATGCGCAAATGCTTCTCCACCCACTGCCGGCAGTCGTCGGCGACGATCCGCATCTTCTCCCGCATCTCGGCATCGCTGGCGGTCGCCAGAAAAATAATGGCCGCCCGGTTCGTGGTTACCCATTCCGCCCAGCCTTGCAGCTCCGCGTTTCGCGCGAGATCCTGATACACATTCATGAGCGCGAATTTTAAAGTGTTCTGGTCCCTTTTCGAATAGGTGTTCTGGAAAACGGCGTCATACCGGTTAATCTCCGCGATCACCACCGAAAATTTTGCCTTCTCGGGAATCCCGGAGAGCGGACCGAGCTCCTCCATTCTTTGAAGAATGCCGTCCATCCGTCCTCCCTGAAGAATATCCATGAACAACCGGCTCCGCTGCAGGAGCAGATTTTCCTTGTGCTGCTTTTCATAATCCAGCGTATGGTTGATCAGATTCTCCAGGGTGTTCTCGATCAGCTTCATTTCGTCCCGGATGAATCCGCTTTCAGCATTGCGGATCTGCAGCGATTCGATGCGGTTCATCATCACTTGAATCGGCTTGTAATTTCTCCGGGTAATATAGATGATGTAAACGACCGCGCCCGTTACCGTAATCAGCCCGAGAATGACCCAGATGTACGAGATCACGGATACCCAGCCGAACAGATTGCCATCCTTGATACCGCTTACAAATGTCCAGTCCAATGTCTCCGAATGGATCGTGTTGAGGACTTTGCCTTCCCCCCGGCTTTCACCTTTTGCATGCGCGTTGTAAATCGTGTTGCCCTGCCGGTCCCGGATTTCCACAAAGGAAATCTGACCGTCCACCATTTCGTCCACGATCCGTTCGATCCCGCTCAGTTTGACATTGATAAAAAGAATGCCCTGAGAACCGAAAGGAAGCGGCATCCGCTTGTACATGGAAATAACGCGAACGGGCGTCTTGTCAAACATGTCCTTGTATTCCCGGACCGGCATCCAGCCCTGCTCCTGCCGCTCGGACAAAACCTTTTCCACCCACGCCTTATCCGCGAAGGTCTGCAAATCGTTCAGTCCATTCTGGGTAAGAATGCTCCGATCCGCTTGGCGGTACAGATAGATCGACTTAATAAAATCGGGATTGTCGGACAGCTTGCGAAGGCTGGCTGCAACCGCATACATCGAAGCGGTATCGCCGACCTCTCTGTTGAAGTATTCCTTGTAGCCGGGGTTGCTTTCCACTTCTTTCAAAACGCCCATCTCAATTTCCTTTAGAGTCCGCTGCAGGCTTTCAACGAGATAGTTGTTTGTGATCCGGTCCGCCTTCTTGGTCTCCGCGCGGGAGATTTCATTCACGAACAGAAAGGCGATAAAAATCAAAATCGTTACGGTAATCAGGAAAATAGGAAAGTAAGATAAGAGGAGACGACGATACCAAGTGCGAGACAACAGCTTCACTCCCTTATGATTCGTCTTGATTCATGGAAGAGGCTATAATGCGCGCCGATCAGTGGCCGACATGGGTCAGCCTATCAAGCAGGAGCTTTTAGTTAAGCTAAAATACCACGTCCTTTGAGGTTAGTCAAGATTGAGGGAAGGCCCCGATCCGAAGCCAAATCGCGAAACGGCGCCGCTATCGGGCTGGGAATCAAGAAAATCCGGTTGCTGAATGCAGAACCGGATTCCCATATATTTCTATTCTTTTCATGAACCAACTTTACTTTCCGTTAGGTTAAAACCAGGTGCCGCAGCTCTTCAGCCAACTCGCTCACGCAGTCCGTACGCAAACCCAAATCCAAAAACACAACCCTGACCTCCACACCGTCCCCGCTGTCGTAAACGATAGGCGGCTCAAGCTCCGAGACACGCGGGACTCCGGGATACAAAAGATAGACCCTGCCCGCTCCGTATTTTTTTCCGTAGGCATAGGCCTGATACATATCCGCTTGTGAAATGCCGTAATCCTTGACTTGGGAAAGGATTTTCCACTTCGTATCGAGCACGGCGACCCCGGCGGGCCCTTGCGCCACGATGTCCGGTTTCAGTTGAAACCTCGCCGGAGTTTGAAAAAGACGGTGGGTTCGGTCCTGGGTCTTGACCCTGATATCGGGATGGGAAAGTCTTTTTTTAAGCTGCTTGGCCACGTAACGTTCATATATTTTTTCCATCGGAAACAGTAGAGCGTAGGCTTTATTTTCGCCTTTAAACGGCGTAAAGCTCAGCCCGGACAAGAACAAGCGGCACCACTCCAGCAGCGTCCGGTATTCCTGTGTCGTTCGATCCAGGGATATGCCCGCCCAGTCCTTCTCCGGCTGTTCGGATATCTCGACCTGATCGAAGGCGGCCGATAGGATATGGAGATCCTTTCGATTTCCAGGGCTGCGGCTCATCTTCTTCAACAACTCGATCGTGGTTTTGACCAGCCGGTTTTCCGGCCGATCGACGTTGAATTCATCGAATTCGATATAGAAGCGCTCCTTGTGGGCGGCATTATGCTTGATATGCTCGGCGAATCGGAGCTTCCCTTTATAAAACGTTTCGTTGTCCCGATGCTCCCGGTAATCCGATTTCAATCCGCGCTTCACCAGGATTACCGCCTCGTCGATAAACATCCGGATAAACAAGTCAAGAATGTGGTTCTTTCCTGCGTCGAGATCCGTATGGCGGAACACCTTGCCCGGTATATCGCCGATCGTTTTTAACATGTGAAGAAATATTCGCTTGGTTTCCAGCATCGAAATTTCTACATTTCCGGTGTACACCTTAGGCAAAATTTCGATCCGGGTCCCCTCCGCCATGGCGATGACACCAACGTAGTTTTTGGCGCTGATGATTTTACCGATTCCTTTCCTGCTTGCCACGGTCATCAGCTCCAGAGCCTCGGTCCCCTTCCCGTCTGCCCGGTTTTCCAAAATAAAACGCTCAAGCCGGTCAAATACGGACTCGTCTATGCATTGGTAGCCATAAGCCGCTCCCGCCGGATTTCGGCACAAGGTTCCGTACTCCTTCAGCGTAATGTCGGCGCCCTTTCGATTCTTATGGGGTAGATTCGCCCTCGCATTCATGGGAACAACCTATTCCTGACCGCTGGAGCCGTAAATTTTCCGGTAAGCGCCGATTTGCCGAAACGCATGGGGATTTATTCGGTAAGTCACGCTATCCTCCAGATCGGTCTCACTCAGATCGCCGAACAGCTCGGCCATGTTGACGGGGCTCACATGAATAAACTGTTCTGTTACCGGCTTGTTGTTGTCCCCCAGCACCAGGCGTATCTTCTCATAATCATCGTAGAAGTATTCCTGAAGCAGCGGAATGATCGTATGCTCAAACAAATGCCCCAGTTTTTCCAAGGTGGAGTCGCTGTTCAAGCCTAAAAGTACGCATGTCCGATCATATGCTCCCGGTCATATAAGGCCTCGATGCGTCTGTTCATCGTATCCAGCATCCGGCTCAGGTCCAGCCGTTCTCCGTCGATCACTACGGAGGCCAGACACCCCTGGTCAGGCATCATTTCGGCAAAAGAGAACCGCCGCCGCAGCGCCGTATCCAAGCGGGCGATCGAACGATCCGCCGTGTTCATGGTCGCCAGCAGGTAGACGTTACCGGGCACTCCGAAAATTTTTTGCGAGTACGGGAGTTTAAGCCTTAATTCCTCCGCCATCCCGATTCTTTTCGTCGGCTCGATCAAGGTAATCAACTCGCCGAAAATTTTGGAAATATTTCCCCGGTTAATCTCATCGATTATAAAGACATAGTTATCGGTGTTCTGCCGGATCACGGAAGGAAGCTGCCCTTTCTTATGCTTCTGCAAAATCGCCATAACATCAGCCAGCGTAATCCGGTTCAAGCGATAAACGGAACCCAGCGTCATCACCGTGTTTCCGTTTAATTCCATTATGTTCTCCCTGACATCCTTGACCAGCCAGTTTACCTTCCGGGAACGCTTGTAATCCTCCATCTCCTCCAACCATTCGTAATCCCCGGTAACCACGCCAATCGCATCGATCGTCTCCTCGTCGTGCAGAACCAGAACGATATCCCCCGCCCGCATCTCCGTCATAAACCGGGCAAGAATCATCTTGCCGCCATGCCTGCTATAGTCCGTTTCTTCGTTGACCGTTTCACCGTAAGAGTCCCATCCGATGCGGATTCTTCCATGGTCGAAGCAATCCCGTTTGACGGGGTTCTCTTTGGAGCCGCCCAGGGATACCTTCCATACGGTCGGATCTTTCCGGATTCCGTAATCATTGCTGGACATGACGATAGGCTCCTGAGCCGCTTCACAAAAACGTTTAAACACGCCGGGGGTAATTTCGTAAGCCACGTCCCCGGTTTCCGCGGACCCGCCGTCTTCTTGGGACAGCATTTTCGGTTTGATGCCTTCGATAAATTCCTCGTAACCGTAGGATTGATGGAATGTTGTAAACTCAATCTGCCCTTTAGCCTTGTAGGCCTCGTACCTCTGCTTGATTTGCCGATAGCCGTCCGACTCCGATTCCTGCAGAACGGCGGACAGCGGCTTATTTTCGATCATCGCCACCGAATAAAGAACCGTATGGTAGGTTTTCCCCGTTCCCGGAGGACCGTAGAGGATGATATTTTTATCAAGTAACGGCTCCGCTCCCGAGTACTTTATCGCGATCGCTGGATCACCGTTTTCTGAGATAGTCCCGTTTTCCTGCTCCCGCAGAAACGCTTCATATAAAGCAAGACCATATTGAAAAGCCTGGTTTCCCGCCTTTTTATTGACTTCGGCAAAATTCTCCGCCCGCTCCATCATCATTCGCATGCTCCGGAACCGATCCGCATCGGCGATCTCGAACACATCGACGGTCTCCAGCTCGAGGCCCGTTAATCTGGGCGGAGCCGTCGTCAGGGCGGAGACATAAGATATCACCGTATTTTCGGAGTACGCCTGCCCGTTGTCCCGCTTCTTTCGTCTTAACCAATCGGTGTATTCTTTTTTGCGCCATTTGGCTTGTTCGTTCATTCCGATTCACCTTTCGCCAGCAAGTCATAACCAACGTTAGCATGTTTCGACACCAACTCCGGTTCTTCCTGCCCTATGACCCGGGAACCGACGGAAGTTCCGTCGTCTGCCGTGGTAGCAAAATGCTAAACTTCATAAGAACCGCAAAAACCGCCAGGGGAAATTTACCTGACGGTTTGAGGGTTTGAGGACTTTAGGAACTTAGGAACTGATAGACTTAGAGACTCAGAGACTTAGAGACTGAGGGACTGGGGACTGGGGACTGGAGGACTGCCGGACTGCTGGACTGCTGGACTGCCGGACTGCTGGACTGCTGGACTGAGGGAATGTGAAACTAAGAGGCTGAGAACCTTAACTCTTCCGTTTTGACGCTCTTCAACCAACTCAATATTCGAATTCAAACTGCTGTCCGAGCCATTCCAGACAAAGCGGAAACCAAGTGGCCAAATGCGGATCCGAGCTGCCTACCTCCGTGGTACACATCGACATTCCATGCCGGCCCTTATGATAGATGTGGCTCTCAAACGGCACGCGGGCGCGCTGCAGGGCGGCGGCGAATTGCATGGAATTCTCCACCGGCACAGTAGCATCTTCAACGGTATGCCACAAAAAAGCCGGCGGCGTGGAAGAGTTCACATGTTGTTCGAGCGAAAACACCGCCTCTCTTTCCTCTTCACTCAGCCCGCAGCTCAAACGCTCGATCGACCCGCGGTGCGCAAATTCGCCCGCCGTAAGGACCGGGTAACACAGCACCATGGCGTCCGGCCGGCCTTGGCCGCTTTGAAGATCGGTCCGCTGTTTCAGCTTGGGATGGTCCCACAACGTCCCCGCAGCCGCCGCGACATACCCCCCGGCCGAAAATCCGCAGACCGCGATTTTATCGGGAAGAATGCCCCAAGCGGCCGCATTTTCCCGGATGGTTTGAATCGCGAGAGAAATATCCACCAACGGCCGCAAATCGTCCGCTTCATCCCGTATGGAATAATACAGGGTAAAGACATGATATCCTTTCGCAAAAAATGCCGTCGCCGGCGGATCCGCTTCCCGAGGAGACAGGATCTCAAAACCGCCGCCGGGACAGACCACGACGCAAGGACGCTCGACGCGGTTCCCCATGCTTTCCTTCTCGATGTCATGCAAATATCCGACCAATCTGGCCCGGCTGTCGGGATTCGGACTCAATTCTACGATTTTCATATATCGATATCCCCTTCGCTAAGTTATTTGCTTCTATTATACTCTAACAAAAGGAAATATCAGGATAGTTTCCTGAATTCATAGAATAGAACCTCCATACTTGAAGCCGCGGACCTTATTCCCCATCCGGGTATGGCTCACGAGCCGCAAGCCACATGTACGCGCAATGCTGGATCCGGCAGATAGGGGGCGAATTATCCTTCAGCGTATCCTTTACTCGGCCAGTGGAACTGCGCCCGCACATTTCGCTTTCGGTGAAATCCTCCACGGCGCGCCGATATTCGGCGAAAGACTGGCCCACGCAGGTCCCGGCATCGGCCACGGCAAACGCAGCTCCAATCGTTACGCGAAGACGGGACGGTTTACACGACGCGAGGGCAGGAGCGATTGCGTGACGCGAGGGCACGGCTGACTGCGCGTTGCGAGGGCGAGAGCGACTGTGTGAGGCGAGGGCGAGAGCGACTGTGTGAGGCGAGGGCGGGAAAGACTGTGCGATGCGAGGGGGGACCCACTGCGTGAACACGAAGGCAGGACAGACTGCGCAATGCGAGGGCGGGACCAATCGCGTGACGCGAGGACATGGCTGACTCGGGACGCAAGGGCGTGAGCGACTTTGTGAGGGGAGGGGGGGACCTCGTGCGATCTGCGGGATCGTGGCCAGCCGGAGTCGCGCTAACGGAAATCATAGCCGCTAAATCGAACATTTGGAGCAATTTGGGATTCTAACGGACATAATAGCGTCTATTTCGCCAAAACCGGGGCATTCGAGCGGTAAATGAGCAAAATAGGCGCTATGGCTTCCGTTAGAATTCTCAAAAGGCGAGAATGTGCGAAATAGCAGCTATTATGTCCGTTAGCGTCCAGCGTCCAGCGTCTAGCATCTAGCGCCTAGCGCCTAGCGTTTTACACCATACGGATGGGCCGCGGTCGGTGTGAGTGCGATGGACCCAGTACGCGGGCACGGACCCAGGTACGCGAGTATGAGATTCGCTACGGTACGTAACTCCGTGAGCGATAGTTAACAGCGATACTTAACTGACTGCTCGTAGCGTAACCTCGTGCGATCTGCGGGATCGTGGCCAGCCGGTTGCGCTAACGAAAATCATAGCCGCTAAATCGAACATTTGGAGCAAATTGAGATTCTAACGGACGTAATAGCGCCTATTTTAGCAAAATGGGGGCATTCGAGCGGTAAATGAGCAAAATAGGCGCTATGGCTTCCGTTAGAATTCTTAAAAGGCGAGAATGTGCGAAATAGCAGCTATTATGTCCGTTAGCGTCCAGCGCCCAGCTCCTAGCGTCCAGCGTCCAGCGCCCAGCTCCTAGCTCCTAGCGTCCAGCGTCCAGCGTCCAGCGCCCAGCTCCTAGCTCCTAGCGTCCAGCTCCTAGCGCCTAGCGTCTAGCGCCCAGCTCCCACCGTCTAGCGCCCAGCGTCTAGCGCTAACGGATCGGCCGCGGTACGCAAGTTCGCGCCCCCCGGCTACGGGACGTATGACCGCGCCCGGCCGCGATCTGCGAGATCCGGGCCCCGCTGCTGCCTGCGACTAAAGCCGCCCCAATCTTCTCGGCCCGACTCCCTCGAAGGTCAGCCGGACCGGCCGGATTCTTCCCGCTTCGTCGAATTCCATTCTCTCGATGCATACCACGCGGTGGTTGGCCGCCGTTTCGCCCAAGGGACGCCGATGGTAGACGATATACCACTCATCCGTTCCGGGGATATTGAGATAGCCGTGATGGCCCGCGCCGGTGGCGACGTCCGGATCCTGGAACAAAATCTTCTCGATCCGCTCGAAGGGACTGAGCGGGGATGCGGCGATCGCGTAGGCGACGGAGTAGTCCGGGCCGCCCCAACCGCCCTCCGACCAGGAGAAATAATACAGGCCGCCCCTTTTGAACATGCAGGGGCCTTCCACATAACCCTCCGGCGTGACCTCCTTGAAGACTTCGCCGTCTTCGTGCGCCGCCAGGCTGATCAAATCGGCCCCCAGCTTGACGACGTTGCAATGGCCCCAGCCGCCATAATACAAGTAAGGGGTACCGTCATCATCCACAAAAATATGCGGATCGATCGGCTGCGCCCCGTGCACGAACCGGTCGACCAGCGGCCGGCCGAGCGGATCCCGGAACGGGCCCTCCGGCCGGTCGGAGACCGCCACGCCGATGCCGCCATGTTCGCGGTCGCTTTGAATATCGTTCGCCGCGAAATATAAAAAATACTGACCGCGATGCTCGATGGGCGAAGGAGCCCATACCGCCCGACGCGCCCACGGGACGCCGGAAGAATCCAGGACCCGGCCGGCCTTGTGCCAGGTCACCAGATCGTCGGAGTAGAAAGCGTCAAAAAAAGTCTGCTCCTCATACACCGCCGAATACGTGGGATAGATCCAGTACCGGCTTCCGAAAACCCGCGCTTCGGGATCCGCATACCACCCCGGAAATAACGGGTTGCCTGATTGAACGGGATTGTTCATCATCGTAAAATCTCCCCTCTCCCCAACATGCCCTAACCTAAAACCTAAAAACCTAAAAATCTAAAATCACGCAAATGTCCCGCGCTTTATTCCGCAAGCTGTCTCGCCCCCTCCGCCTCAAGCCGGCGGTCCGTCCCGGCAGCCGACTCCCGGCGGACGAGCTTGACGGGGACCGTAATCTTGTCCCGGCAAACGGCCGCCTGTTCCAGCCAGGACACGACCATTTCGGCGGCCCTGCGGCCGATTTCGTAAAAGTTCTGCTCCACCGTCGTGAGCGGCACCGCCACATGCTCCGCCAGCGCATGGTTATCGTAGCCGATGATCGACAGATCCTGCGGCACCCGCAGCCCCGCGTCCAGGCAGCTGTTGAGCAGGCTGGCCGCGACCAGGTCGTTCTCCGTTTGCACGGCCGTTACCCCTTCGATTATGTACAGTTGCAGCAGTTCCTCAAAAAAACGTTCCCGCCCCCGCTCCTCGATCATCACCCGCGCGTCCAGATGCACAAAGCGGCTGTCGACGGAGATCCCCCCGTCTTTCAGCGCCTGACAGTAGCCGAAATAGCGGTCAAGCACCGAGGAGGTCGACTCGATGGATACGCTGGACAGAAAACCGATGCGGCGGTGGCCGAGCGCGATCAGATGCGAGACCGCCTGATAGGTTCCGTCAAAATTATCCGAGACCACACTGCCGATCGAGAGGCTTTCAAAGCTCTTGTCGATCGTCACAAGCGGATAATCCTCCAGAGCGAGCTTATGAAGGACATCGAAATGGCTGGGCGTCCGCGGATAATAGATGATCGCCGAAACCCCGCGGCGCGGCAGTTCTTCGAGAAGCTTGCGCTCTTTGCTGTTGTCGTAATTGCTCTGGTGCACGCTCAAAAAATACCCGTGCCGGTTTAACCAATCGGAGGCCCCGCGGATATACCCCATCGCCCCGCGATCATCTTCCTCCGGCAGAATCAAAGACACCATCTTTCCGACCCGGTCACCCTGCTGTTCGGCATGAAGACGGCTGAGCGGCTTGACGAAGCTCCCGCTTCCTTGGATCCGATAGATGTAGCCCAGCTTCTCCAGCTCTTCCAGCGCCCGCCGGCTCGTCACCCGGCTGACTCCGAACCGCTCGGTCAACTCGGCTTCCGTCGGCAGTTGCTCATCCGGCTTGTACTCGCCCGAGGCGATTTTCGCCTTCATTTCCTCTACGATTTTACTGTACAGCGTTCCTCTCATCGTCCTTCTCCGTTCTATTTCCCATGATTAACCTGCTATTGCTCATTTTAACATATGTTGCAAACCGGGTTGGACCCCCGAAATGAACCTTCGGGAGCCGCCCGATCGCTTATCTACTTCACGGATTGCTAGGATTGCCGGCACTCAAACTGACTCTTCCTGTTTTCCAGGTAATCTACTTCACGGATTGGTATCGCTCATATTGGCTCTTCTTGATTTCCAGATATTTTTGCGCGCCCATCCGGTCCAGTGTGCCGACGTAGTTGTCCCAATCCGTTTCCAAACTGGCTTTGCCCGTGATGAACTTAACCCGCATCTCCGTGATGTACTTGTTGATATCGGTTAAAATCGCGCTCTGCTCCTTGCTCTCCTCCGGTGTCGGAACGAAGGACGGCCAGATTTCCTCCGGCAGGAACTTCTCCAGCTCCGCAGAGTTCGTTTTGAAATCCTCGTCGACCGTCTTGCCCTTGGCGGCGGAGCGAAGATCCGCCGGCGGCTCGACGTAAGGGTAATATCCGCCGTAGACGTTATCCACGTACTGGAAAGCCCCGAGTTGCTGTCCGCCCTCGTATTTTTGGATCTCGTCAATGTAGGCCGGCTTGCCGTCCACCATATTGTAGGTTTCGCCCTCGATTCCGAAGAAACCGAACATCGAGCCTTCTTCCCCGTAAAAATAATCCACCCATTTGATCGTCTCTTCCGGGTGCGGATTCGCCTTGGTGATCGTGAAGGACGACGTACCGCGCGTCATCGGGTCCATCCAGCTCACCACCTGATCGCCGCCCGGCCCCGCCAGCACATTGATGCCGACAAAGTTTTTCGGGCCGGCGGTTCCGATATAAGCCGGATCGCCCCAAGAGAAGGCGCCCACTTTGTCGTTCGCCGCGTCGCTCACCCATTTGGCGTACTCGTATTCGGAGTAGTTGAGCAGCGGCAGCGTGCCGTCCTCATAGAGCTGCCGCAAATAGTGCAGCACATCCTTATACTTCGGGTCGTTGAAGATCAGCTTTATCTCCCCGTCTTGATCTTTGTAAATCCAGTTTTCCGCCGCCTTTAGGCCGCCGTTCCCCAGGCCGAAGCTGCCGAACAGCTGGCGTTCGAACATACTGTTGATCGTGCCGGAAGGCATGATCCAGCCCATCTCGTCGTTCGGGTCTCCGTTACCGTTCGCATCCTTTTCCTTAAACGCCAGCAGCACTTCCCTCAGCTCGTCGGTCGTTTTGGGCAGTTCCAGACCGAGGCGGTCCAGCCAGGTTTGGTTGATATAGAGCCGGATGGACCGGTAAGGCAGCGCGCTGTCGATATAGGGCAGCGAATAAATATGCCCGTCCGGCATCGTCAGCGTTTTTTTCACTTCGGGATAGTCCTGAAACAGCTTCTTCAAATTGGGGGCATGCTGTTCGATCAGATCTTCCAGCGGCACGAAAATCCCCTGCTCCCCGTACCGGATGAGTTCGTCATTGCTGAAACCGAGCTGGTAGAACGCGTCGGGCAAATTGTTGGAGCCGAGGATTACGTTTTTCCGTTCGCTGACGCTGGCGCCGGGAATTTCCTCCCATTCGATGCGGATCCCGGTCTTCTCCTCGTACTTTTTCCACATCCACAGATCCTTGGACGGGGGGCGGACATCGTTGTAGCTGATGCGCGTAAATTTCAGCGTCACGGGTCCGTCCGTCTGCCCTTTTCCCCCCCGGTTGCCGGCCGTTTGTCCACCGCCACCGCCACCGCCGCTGCAGCCCGCCAAGCCGGTCGTAACGGTCAACAGAAAAGCCAGCAGCACCAAGAGCTTCCTTGTCATGATTCATCCCCTCTTTCTCATGTTCGTTTCGTCGATGTATATCAACCCCGGCTGTTGATTCAGCCTTTTATGGCACCGACCAGAATCCCCTTCTCAAAAAATTTCGAAAGCAGCGGATACAACACCAGCAGCGGAAGTGACGAGACAACGACCACGGCATATTTGATCCCCTCCTGCACCATCATCCGGTCCGCATACCCGTCGTCGATGGCGATCGCGGTCATCTGCTGAAAGTCGTTCTGAATCAGAATTTCCCGCAGAATGAGCTGAAGCGGATACAGTTCACGGTCCGAGAGGTAAATCATGGCGTCAAAGTAGGAATTCCAGTGACCCACCCCGTAGAACAGCAGCATTACGGCAAGGATCGGCGTCGACAGCGGCAGGACGATCTTGTACAACAGCCGATAATCGCTGCAGCCGTCCACATACGCGCTCTCTTCGAGCTCGACGGGAACTTGCGTTTGAAAAAAAGTCCGCATAATGATCAGGTTATAGGCGCTGATCGCTCCCGGCAGAATGAGTGCCCACATCGTGTTCACGATGCCGAGGGATTGATTGACCAGGTAGCCGGGAATCAGGCCGCCGCTAAAAAACATCGTAAATGTGAACAGAAACGTGAAGACGTTTTTTCCAAAAAATCTCCGCCGCGACAGCGGATAGGCCCCCAACACCGTCATGGTGACATTGATCAAGGTACCCGTCACCGTGTAGAGCAAGGTGTTACCGTAACTGCGCCAGATGTCCTGATTCTCGAAAATCTTCGCGTAGCTTTCCAGATGAAAGCCCTGCGGCCAGAACAGCAGCGGATGCACATAGATCTGGCGGGGGTCCGACACCGAAGCGAACAGCACGAACACCAGCGGATAAAAGATGAGGAACGTCAGAAACAGGACCAGCGTGAAATTGACCGCATCGAACACTTTTTCGCCCGCCGTCCTTTGGATACGGAGATTCATCTACACAACCCTCCCGATCTCGCGCGAATTACCAGAGGCTCGTTTGACCGGCCCGTTTGGCGATGGCATTGAAGGAAATCAGCAGAATGAAATTGATGATATTGTTGAACAGGCCGACCGCGGCGGAAAAACTGTACTGGGCGTTCAGAATCCCGCTCTTGTACATATAAGTCGAAATGACCTCCGAGGTTTGCAGATTGAGATCCGACTGCATGAGCAGCACTTTTTCAAAGCCGACATTCATGATTCCGCCGATGCTGAGGATGGAAAGAATAACGATCGTCGGCAGGATCCCCGGCAAAGTGACGTGCCAGATGCGCTGAAACTTGTTGGCCCCGTCCATATACGCCGCTTCATACTGATCCGGCGGGATGCCGGACATGGCGGCCGTGTAGAGAAGCGAGGACCAACCGATACTTTGCCAAAGTCCCGACCAGACGAACAGATGCCAGAACGAACCGGGATCGGCCAGGAAATCTCGGCCGGTACCGCCAAACCACGTCATTAACGAATGAATAACCCCTTGATTCGGAGAAATAAAAAAGAACAGAATCCCGACGGCGACGACGACGGATATAAAATGCGGAGCATAGGAGATCGTTTGAGCGATCGTCCGGAACCCCTTCGAGCGGAGTTCGTTGAACATAAGAGCCAGAATAATCGGGGCCGGGATGCCGATGAGGAGCCCGTAGACGCTGATGCCCAGCGTGTTGCGCAGAATGTTCCAGAAATAATAGGCGTTGAAGAAACGTTCGAAATGCTCAAAACCGACCCATGGACTGCCGTTGATGCCGAGCGCGGGCATAAAGTCCTTGAAGGCGATTTGCACCCCGTACATAGGGAGGTAATGCCAAATAACAAAGTAGAGGACGGCGGGGGAAATAATGACGTACAAGGCGATGTTGCGCCTAACTTGACCGCGGATTGCCGTTTTTCTTATTCTCCACGGATGAGGCTTGCCGGTTGAGGGCACGGTCTTTAACGGCATTCACATTCACTGCTCCTTTCCCAAGAGGTGATCGAGGTAAGCAAGGATAGAATGAAGATTCAGATTGTAACCGCTGTCATAATTAAATAGCCGCATCGGTTTTTAAATTCGCTGACCAACTCCTTACTCTGTCGTGCAACGACACTTGGTAAAATTTACATTTTTGTTATGACATATATTATAATATATATAAAATATGGTCAATATGTTATGACAAATTTATTTTTTCACTTGCAAAAAAACAAGCGGCTCCGGAAGGAATTTCCCTGCCGAAGCCGCTTCAAGTTTAACTGACCTGCACGTCAAGGATGGGGCCGTCTTAATGTCGGGTAGTCGACTCCCTCCTTGATTTCCCACACTTGGATAAAATCCCAGTTTGCAAAAGTCGCCTGTCGCTTCATTTCTTCCGTCGTTTTCGGCTCGCCGCCACCGCCGATCACACGGGTTGACTCACTGTCATAATAACTATCGGTAATCAAGCCCTCGCTGCCGGAAATGCCGCCTGTTTTAGAATTTCCCTGAATCCATCCGGCCGCATAACACTTTTGGATCGTACCGAGGGAACCGCCGACAATTCCCCCAACTTTGTTCGGGGCCGTCACTTTGGCCAAAGCATAGGAGTTTAGGATGACACTGTTCGTCTCCGCGCTGCCGGCAATCCCTCCCGCTAGCCCCGAAGTAGCTGTGACGCTTCCTTTTACGGAGGCGTTTTCGATCCTCCTGGCCGCTTTAAGAACTCCGCTTACACCGCCAACCCAGTAGCTCCCCGATACTTCCGCATCGATGGCGACGTTTTTGGCACTACCATACATCACTCCGCTTAAGCCGCCAACAGATTGTGCCGCAGAAGCAATGGCTCCCTGAACGGATACATTTTCAATATGACCGTAATACAAAATCCCTGCCAGACCCCCTACCTCCGGGGCGGACGACGTAATATCCACGCCTGTCAAATGAAGGTTGCGAATCTCCGCTCCCTGGAGGATGCCGAACAAGCCCGCGGGAGCCTGATTCGTATTGCGAATCGTTAAACCATGGATCGTATGGCCGTCTCCATCCAGGCTGCCATAAACAGGTTGGGCTCTGGTTCCAATAGGCCTCCATCCTGCACCAGTGGCATAAGGCGGCGCATCCAGGTCAATGTCGGCGGTCATTTTAAAGTGGGATCTTGTAAAATCCCGAACCATATCAAGCTGCTCGGCGGTGCTGATCAAAAACGGATCGCTTTTTGTCCCCTTTCCCCCATCGAAAGGATGCGGGCCAAGTTCGACATCCAAGGTGCGGTATCCATCTACATGGAGGATTTTAACGACAAGAGAAACTTTGCCGGATTCATGTACGGCCAAGCTGACCTTGCGCTCCCCCTCCTCAAAGGGTTCGGCTTGACTGGACAGAATCGGAGTGTAAGGAATGGAGCTCAAGAAGACCTCCACCTGGTGAGCCCCGTTTAAGGGCAACCCGGCAGCGTCCTTGGCCCCGGTAATCAACAACTGAAATATTTTTCCATGCGTCTTTGTTCCTTCCTCCAACAGCTTAACCTGAAAGCAGTCCGAGGCAGAGACTTCCTTCTGCCAGGATAAATAGGGATACCCGCATCCCTCCGTCATCGACCAGGTGCCGGGAAAGTCCCAACCCTTATAATTGGCCGGCTTCCGCATATTTGCCGTATTCAGCGGGATACCTTTTCCGGTGTCGGACCGGCCGGAAACTCCGCTGTCGTAAAAGGAGGCCGTGTAGTCCGAGTAGCCTAAGGAGAGACCGACGAGACCTCCGGTATTTTCCGTCGGGTCTGTCGTCAGTTGTACGGCAGCGTAGGAATTTCGGGTAAAACCGTTTTCCTGCCGGCCGATCAGCCCGCCTACTCCATCCCGGGATAACGGTGAGTCGACTTCTATGCGACCTTTAGCATAGGTATCGGTGAGCGAACTTCCATAGGTTGCTCCAACCAGTCCGCCGACCCGGGTCCCCCGCTTCATGCGGATATCGACTTCGGCATAAGACCGGTCCAGCGTTCCTTTGTAATTGATACTTTCTCCGGCAAAGAATCCGAACAGCCCGCCGACCCCGACATCATACGCTTCGTCATCGGTAGTTATGGTACCCGTTGCGAAGGAGTCGGTAACCGTACCGTATTCCATCCCCCCCGACAGGCCCCCGATATACCCTACGATCGTCAGTCTGACGTCCGAAGATGCCTGAATCGCCGTTAGTTGCACCTTCGCAGAGGAGCGTGCAACCACGGTTTCGCGGGCGTAACCGCTCAGTCCACCAAAACACGAGGTCCCGCGGATCGTTCCCTCCACACTGCTGTCCGTGATGCGGCTCTCCCACGCCTCGCCGACCAAACCGCCGGCATAAAAAGTTCCTTCCATGCGCAGATCTTTTAAATGGATATTCTTCAGTTCGGCATTTCGGGTATGGCCAAATAATCCAATCCAGCCGCGTTGAGTCTGGATCGTCAAGTGATGTATGGCGAAACCGCCTCCATCGTAGGATCCCGTAAACGAGTCATACGTCAGCGTTTCGTACAATAGCCCCTTCCCGATCGGCGCCCATCCTTCTTCCGCGGAGTAGACCGATAAGTCGATATCGCGGGTCTGTCGAAATGAAGCCTCTGGATAATAACGGACTTCATCCAGCAGTTGTGCCGAATCAACCAGGTAGGGATCGGTGTCGGTCCCCTTTCCCTGGAATGGAGCTTGGATGGTAATCGGGTATGTCTCATAGGCTGGTAAACCTTCCGCCGTAATGTTAAGAATGAACCGCCCGGTTCCCCGTCCGTATAAATCGCTGAAGACCGCCTGTCCATGGATGGAAAGGACTTCTTGGGTTCCAATCAAATCGGGGCTGCTCTCTCCGGTGTTTTTAACGGACACCCGCACTTTCTTGTTTGTATGCGAAGCTATGTTGTCATAGGGATCCAACAAATCGACTACGAGGTTCAAAAACATTTTGCCCGATTTCGCCGTTCCGCTCGCATACAATTCGCTTACGACAACCCGAGCCGCTTGTTCCGGAGTTGGTCTAACCATCACACTTGCCTCAGGAACTTTCACATCTTCAACCTTAACAGTAATCGTGTGGGGGTCGGCTTTAAACAATACGAGATTGGTGTTTGAAACGCCGTCCACAAAAGTAATCTCGGTTTCGTGGATCCGTTCCGTCATCTGTTCCTTATTCCAGACACCGTAGCCGTATATAGAACCGTTTGTAGGTCCGCTCAGGCTCAAAAACGCTTTCTTCTTTCCATTAAAACCGGTATCCACACTTCCATCCGACCGTTTAACAGTCAGCACCAGCGCGTTGTCCGACCCGACCAGTGGGTCGGCACTGCTTATCGAAGCCATTACCGTCGCCGCGTCCAGAACGGTATCAGATAACACTACATGTACCGGAATGTTCACGGCTATCCCTTCATACTCGGCTTCAATCCGTGCCACGCCTTCTCCGGCGGCCTCAATCAGACCGCTGTCGCTGACGGCGGCCACATGCGGATCCAGCGAGCGCCAATGTGCCTTGCCGGCGATGTCTTCAACCGACCCGTCGCTCCATTTGGCCGACAGTTCCAGCTGTACACGCTCCCCAAGCGATGTGAGCCGAACGGATTCCGGTCTGTACACCAACTCCGTTACGGTCGATTCAGGCGGCGTCGAGCGGTAGACCACGTCCACGGGAATCCGGACAGAATGGCCCATATAAGCCGCCGAAATGAATGTGTGTCCTTCCCCTGCCTCCGTAACGAGCCCGCTTTTGCTCACTGCGGCAATCGCGGGATCATCCGTCGACCATTCCGCCGCAAGAGTCGCATCCGTTGACCGGCCGTCGCTCCACTTCGCCTCCAGCTTCAACTGGAGACGGCCTCCGGGGGCCGACAGCACGACCTGCCGAGGCTCGTAGACCAGCGCGGTGACGCTTGCCGCCGGCTGTTCCCCGCCTCCTGAAGTTCCTCCGCCGTAAGAATCGGAAGAAGTGGACGTTGGTATTCCCGCATGGGTTCCGCATAGCGCATGGCTTATTCCGGACGGACAGCTTACCCGATCCGGGTTCCGCTCAAAACGGACGCCGGAGGTGCGGATTTCGGCATAAGCGATCACGCCTTGACCGCGAAATACGGCCGGACCCGCGATGATCGCCTCTTCGACCCGCGCCCCTTCGGCAAGCCAGATATCCCGGTTTCGCGAGCCTTCCGGAAGGTCCAGTCGGCCGATGGCGCCCCGCTCCAGCTGTATTCGGACTTCGCCGGATCGCACGGTGAGCGCAGCGAAATCACCGCGCAGCCGGATCAGGCCGTCCGCCTTCATTTCCTCCGCGATCCCAACTCGCCTGAATCCGGAGCCTTCTCTAAGTTCCTCATCCTCCAAAACGGCGGAGGTATGAAGCAATGTCTCCTCTACGATGGTGCTTCCCTCTGCCGCAAGGCGCACCGGAGTCCCCACTTTCTTATGGACATCCAGTTCGCGGATTTCCGTATCCTGGAGGCGGATCGTGTTTTCCCCGCCGCCTTGCACGCTAAGCTTGCCCTTCACCACCACGCCCCGAAGCAAGACATCTCCGTCGCCTACGCCCTCCGTCAACGTCAAATCGCCGGCGACCGTTACATTCCGCAAGGTTATTGCGTCCGCGGCCACGGTCACATTGCCTTCGATGACGCGCCGGCCTGCCTCGGGCCCGTAGGTTCCGCTTCTTGCATAGCGAACCTCGCCCTCGTCGTTCGCCTTCCCTTCGGCTTGCATAAAACGGCCCAAAATCACAACGGCCTCCGCACGGGTAAGCGGTCGCTCGGCTTTAAAGCTGCCGTCCGGATACCCCTGCATCCAGCCCGCCGCCGCGGCCGCCCCAACCGCTTCCCGGCTCCAGCCCGGAAGCGGATCCGTAAAGGACGGGGGCATCCCCGCTTCATCCTTGTCATAACGTACCAGTCTCGTCAGCATGACGGCCATTTCCTGGCGGCTTACCGGCCGGTCCGCCCCCATCGTGCCGTCGGCATAGCCATGCATGTATCCTGAGGCAACCGCCGCCGTAAGGGGACCCCAATCCCAGCGGCCTTTAACCATGTCGGGGAACGCCGCGGTTTCCGCTTCGTGCCCTTCGGGAATACCCAGCGCCCGGTTAATCAGCGCCGCGGCTTCCGCTCTTGTAAGTCTCCGGTCCGGCCGAAACGTTTGATCGGGATACCCTTTGATCCGCCCTCCGGATACCCACTCCTGAATTTCCTGCCGGGCCCAGTGCTTATCCGTATCGGAAAAGGCCAGCGCCGTTCCTCCGGGACCGGGATTCAGACTGAACCATAGGAATACGGCGAATCCCGTTAAAATCATGCTCACAAGCAGGCGCTTCATACGATCTCTCCTTTTAAAATCGATCTCCTCCTCTTTTTGTCGAGTTTATAGTAAAGTTTAATAGTTTTAATCCACAAAAAAACCCCCTAAAAATATAGACAACACTCCGCTTTTCAGTGCTTCATTTCAGGAGTTTGTCTATATTTTCGGGAGTAATCGCTCACCTTTATGGCTCCGCATCTACGTCGAGCCACCCCGCCCGGTATGCTTTTAAAACCGCATCCTTCCGTTTGTTTACCTCCAGCTTGGAAAATATCCTTTGAATATACGTATGCACCGTCCCGGTACTTACCCCCAAGAAAATGGCGATCTCCTTGCTGGTCCATCTTTTCGAGGCGCCCAGTAAAACCCGCCGCTCCATCTCGCTCAGCGGATTGCGACCGGCCGCTTTCTCCCCGTGACGCCCCGCCTCCTGCGCTTCAAACGCAAACAGGATTTGGTCGATATACCGGACGGAAACTTGCCTCTCCTCCATTTTGTAAGCCTGCCTCGACTCACGATAACGATAGGCAATATTTCGCAGCGGCTCCCCTTCATCCAAATAGGTCCGGAGATGTCCGTCTCCCGCCGAAAGCTGGACCGCTTTGCCGAAGGTTCTCGCGGCCAGGCTGCTTTTGCCCTGTTGATCGTACATCAGAGCCAGAAGAACGCACGCCTCCAACTGCTCCATCAACAGCCCGCGCGCCGCGGCGCATTTCTGGATGGTTTTCAGCAAAATCCGCGCCTCCTCTGTCCGGTCCGCAAGGATCAGCGCCCGTGCCCGCACCAGCGAGCCCAGCAATTCATTACTGCCGCTCCCTTCCGCAAGGGGATCGGGATAGGCCGCCAGATAGTGTGGACCGGCCTTCGGGTCCCCCTCGGCGGACATCAAATGGAGCTTGGTTTCGCAAGCCTTTAACACAGAAGCCCATTCCTGCGCTTCCCTGCCATGGAGACATGACCGAACTTCCCGCAGATGCCGCTGCGCCCTCTCCCCCTGCTTCCTAACCCAGGCGATCCGGCTTTGTAAAATCGCCGCCGGAACAAATAAGGCGGCCTTCCCCAATTCCTCCCCGATCGAGCGGGCGAGCGACGCATAGACTTCCGATTCCCGCAGCCGATTTCGCTCGTACAGCAGCTCTCCGTAACCGATCGCATAATAGGCGGTATTGTAGGAACGAATTTTTTCCCACCGCTTCATAATCGGTTCGAAACAGCGCTCCGCCTGCAGCAAGCGGCCCTTGACCCCCGGAAAACTTCTTAAACGGGAGAAATGACGTTCGTGATAATCAATATAGGAGAAAATGTCATCCTCCTGCGGAAAGCCTTGATCCAGATAGTCGTTCAGTTGGTGGACAAGACCTTGCAGATCCCTTTTAAAAATACATACATAGGCGCGCATAACCTTGATAACCCGCATGGAGTAAGCCTTTTGCGCGTCGTTCATCCCGCCTTGGCCCGACGTGACTCTCCACTCGATCGAATCCAGCTGTTCCCATGTCCGTTCGGGATCCTGTTCACCGGCCGCAAAGAAGAGGGACGACAAATACAGCTTGGGCCGTTTTTGAATCGTTTCCTCGGGGATTTTGGCAAAAAAGCGCCGGAGCGTCCAAGCTTCCCGAAGAATAAACTGATTGAACAGCACTTCGAGCAGCCGGCTCGCCTCGTCGTAGTGTCCGCCTCGGATATAGTGTTCCATCGCTTCCATTGGGAATCCGTTGTTCTCCAACCAAAATCCCGTTTTCCGCTGAAGGGAACGCCACAGCTCCCGGTCCTGTTCCTGCAGCAGGTCGCGCAGCTTGCGGGCGATTAGCGGATGATATCTGTACCATACCTCCGAACCGTCGCGGGTTCGTTGGAAGAACAACCTTTCTTTTTCCAGCTCGTTCAGGACCTTCCCCGGCTCCGAACTTTCGGTCAGCTCCCCGCTCAGGGACTCGTTGATGCGCTCCGGTACGGCTGTACGGAGAAGGAACGAAATCGATTCCTGCGGCAGTCTGGACAGGAGCTGCTCCAGAACGCGTCCGCATACCGTGGTCTGCCGCTCCCAGGAGCCGGTTCCGTAGGCGTTTCGGGTCGCCCTCCCTTCATCTCCGATCGAGCTTGGAGTCCATCCCAGCATGCGCAGGCCAAGCGCCCAGCCCTCCGTCTGCTCCTGGAGCATAAGGGCACGCTCCCCGGAAAAGCGCGGGGGGTGATGTTTTTGACAGAACCGTTTTGTCTCACCCAACGTGAACGCCAAGTCCGGCCAACCTATGCGATAGACCAAATTTTTGGGCAGGTTGAGGGGCAGTTCGTCATGGGTAATCATGATGATGTGCAGTGGCTCGGGCAAGCTTCGGATCCAGCCAGCCACCATATCGTGGATTTCTGCGATTTCAATAGAATGATACCCGTCCAGGACTAATACCACGGGCCCCTCCTGCCTGGCGCACGTCGAGTTTAATTCCGCCAAAGCGCGGGAAGGCTGCTGCATAAACTGTTCGATATACCGGCTTGTCAGCCCGTCATCAAAACCCGGTATCGCCCGGTCGAGGGCGGCAATGAGCTGCAGCCAAAAACGGAGCAGATGGTTATCCGCCTCTTCAAGCGCGATATAAGCGAGACGGATCGCGGACTCCTCCTTCCATCCGCTGACCAGCGTCGTTTTTCCCGATCCGGGAGGCCCTTCGATGACTGTCAGGCGGCGATGAAGCGCGCCCTGCAGCCTCTTGTCCAAACGAGGACGCTTCACATAGTCTTCGGGCACAGCCGGAATCTCAAATTTCGAGGGCACGATCATAAAATCGAGCCAATGGCGCCTGACGGTTGTCCCTCCTTGCCCCGGATCTCCCGATTCAACGACCGGATGGTCTATCATTCGAATCACTTCCCCTCAAACTCATTGCCCCCAGTCTATCTCAATCGCGTCATCCCGTAAATCCGCTCCACCACGAAAAGAACCCCCGCATTCGGAACTACGTTGCCAACATCCGCAATTGTAGATATAAGATCCCACCGTCGGGGTCTACACCATTAACGGGAAAATTTCCTGTTAATGTACCGCTCCTGCTTCTTCGATCGGATTTAGCTGGAAAAGCTCCATCTATTTCGCGGCCCTATTGCCGATATACCTAATTTCAGGAGAATTAACGGGAGGTTTTCCAGTTAATTCTCCTCTGCGGCCGCATACGCACCAAATTAACGGGAAGAATTCCCTTTAATTCGAACCAACCCCTTAATTACAGGGAAGAGTGTGATAAGGACCCTTTACACCCCTGTCTAATATGCAATTCAATACTTCAACCTATTTTGTCCGCGGCCAGCTTCCCTTTGAACCCGTGCGGGGGATTAAAGGCCTTTTCGACCGCGATTTTTTCGAATTCGTCCTTTCCGTGTGAAATAGAGGTCCATTGGGGCCTTATTTTGGGGAAAAGCGGGCCGAAACCTGATTTTGGGACCCGAACCAGAACAATAAGGCCCCTTTTGGCCGCTATTTTTCCCGCGAAAGCGAATTTGGCCGAAATAAAGGCCTTTGGGACCGCTATTTCGGCGGGCAGCCGGGTAATTTGCTAAGCGTCGGCTCAACGTTTGCCACGATGCTTCTTACGATGTCGAATAAAAAAGTCACCACCACCGGCTAAGCCGATGGTGGTGACTTTTTTATCAATACAGATCGAAGTCCTTCACCGTTTCGCCGGTGCGTCCGGAGCGGAAAACCGCCTCGATCAGGTTCAGTACCCGCAGGACCTGATCGTTCTTGACCAACGGCTCGGCCGTCCCTTCAAGAACCGAGACGTAGTTGTCGTAAAAGCTGCTCGGCTGGCGGAAAGGCTCCGGCAGGACACCCGTCAGCGTGGCCGATTCCGAAGGCGGCGCCATCGTCTTGGTCAAGCCCACGCCCGCCTGAATCGGTTTGGGCTCCACATGCTCCGCCTCGCGGTTTCGGGTAACGATCCGCCCGGTCATGGACCAGTCCTCGATCACGCCGGTCCCCTCCGTCCCTTTTACGTACCAGCGGGGCAGAGGGATAAAATTCGTCGTCCCGACTTCGACCAGCGCGGACAGCCCGTTTTCGAACTGCAGTACCGCTTCAAACCCGTCATCGACTTCGTCCCCCAGAATAAAGCTCAGCCGGCCGGTCACGCTGGTGATTTTGCTGTCGACCATAAAGACCAGCTGATCCAACAAATGTACGCCCCAATCCAGCAACATCCCGCCTCCATAAGCTTCGAGATGCCGCCAGTCCCCCGGAATCCCGTTCGCTCCATGGACTCTCGATTCGATGCGGAACAGGTCGCCGACCGTTTTTTGCTCATACATCTGCTTGATGATGAGGAAATCCTCGTCCCAGCGGCGGTTCTGATGCACCATCAATACGCGGTCCGCCCGCTCGGCCGCCGCGGTCATTTCCTTAAAATCTTCCACGGACATCGTCACCGGCTTTTCGCAAATGACATGCTTGCCCGCGGCAAAGGCCTGCACGGCCAGGTCTTTATGCACATCGTTCGGCGTGGCGATCAGAATCGTTTCCACCGCCGGATCACGCAATACGGCTTCATAGCTGGAATACGCCGGATACCCGTCTTTTTCCGAAGCCGCCGCGCGCTGACCATCGATATCGTAGGTTCCGGTCACCTTCAGCCGCCCGTTGTCCTTGATCAATTTGGCATGGTAGCTCCCCATGCCTCCGTAGCCCACGATGACGACGGAATGGTTGGCATGCTCATTGTTCATACAGTTTCTCCTCCAAGTTCCCCACTGGCTGGGGATCAATTCATATAAACGGCCTTCCCGGTCCGCGCCGATTCATAGATGGCCTCCAGGATTTCCGAGACGACGCAAGCCTGCTCCGGCGTCACCACAGGCTCCAGATCCTTGTCGACGGCTTCGATCCAGCTTCTCATTTCCGTATCCGCCGCATTTTCGGCCTTTCCTTCATAGAAAGCGACGCCGCCCGCACCCAGGTCAACCTCTTTGGTATACAATCGTCCGAACTCCTCGCCGTTGATGCGCAGCCCGTTCTTCATATCCGCTCCGGCTTCCGTACCGCTTAAACTGCACTTCGATTCGTCCACCTCCAGCGAATTGAGGGCCCAACTGGATTCTAGCACAACCGTGGCGCCATTCTCCATGACAATCATCCCAAACGCGGAATCTTCCACCGTAAACTTTTTAGGATCCCAAGGTCCCCAGGCGTTGGCCGCATTTTCCCGCTGCGATAATTCGTGGTATTTCGTGCCCAGCACGACCTTCGGCTTATAGTTATCCATCATCCAAAGCGTCAGGTCCAGAGCATGTGTGCCGATGTCGATCAACGGACCCCCGCCCTGTTTCTCCTCATCCAAAAATACGCCCCAGGTCGGCACCGCTCTTCTGCGGATCGCATGCGCTTTGGCGTAATAAATGTGCCCGAGTTTACCTTCCACGCACAGTTTCTTCAAATGCAGACTGTCCGGCCGGAACCGGTTGTTGTATCCGATCGTCAGCTTCTTTCCGGTCCGCTTGGCCGCTTCGACCATTTTTCTCGCGTCCGCCGCCGACTTCGCCATCGGCTTCTCGCACATGACATGATTGCCCGCCTCCAGCGCGGCGATGGAAATCTCGGCGTGGGAATCGTTCGGCGTCAGCACATGCACGATATCCAGCTTCTCTTCCTTGAGCATTTCCCGGTAATCGGCATAGACTTTGGCCCCGTCGATCCCGTATTTGGCGGCGGCTTCCTCTGCCCGCTCCGGCACGATATCGCAGAAAGCAGCCAACTCGACGTTCGCCAGCTTGCTTAAGCTGGGCAGATGTTTCCCGTTCGCGATGCCCCCGCATCCAACGATTCCTACACGATACACTTTACTCATATTTTCTCCTCCTCATCATTGTATAAAAATTATTTGGCCTGTTTGGCCTTCCTGTAAGCCGAGGGCGTTACGCCCATGCGCTTGCGGAACACCGAATGCAGGTAGGTCGCGTTCGTGAACCCCTCCGACAGCGCGATTTGTTCAATGGACAGCGCGCTCTCCTCCAGCCGCCGGCAGACCGATTTAAGACGGATGTCCTCCAGCACCTTGCTGAAAGGCTTCCCGGTATCGATCTGCCGGAATATCCGCTGCAGTTGCCGCGGGCTGATGTTCAGCTTCTCGGCAACGTTCTCCAGCGTCAAACTGGAGGAAGAGTTCGCCTCCATATACTGGACCGCGTATTGATATCGGTAGGCGACCATATTGCGGATCGGGGCCTCCGTGCTGATTTCTCCCGAGTCATAGGCCCTTACCGCCTTCAGCAAAATACTGACCACCAGCTGTTTGATGGAGGTGTAATATCCCCGCTGTTTGCCCTCGCATACTTGATACGCTTCCAAAAAACAATTCATCGCCCCATGACGGTCCAGCTCCGGCTTCAGCGGCAGCCCCCGAAGCTTCTCCATGCACTCCTCCGCCTCGGCCGCTTCCCACGGGTCGGTATCCGGCCGTTCCCGCGGCACAATGTCGACATGAAGGCATAATTCGTCCATCGCTTCATCCGGCGAAGCGGCCTGGAAATGCATGACCCCCGGACCCGTCAGGTAGAACATCCCCTCCGATAACGGGGTCGGCTGGTCTTCCAGAATCACCGTGCCTTTTCCCCGAGGGATGAAGTGAAACTCAAATTCGGCGTGGTTGTGAAAATCAATGACCCTGCCGGGCTCAAACGAGGTCAAATGAAAACGCAGCACCTTGATCTCGTAATGGCCCCAGGCGATTTTAATGTCGAGCCGTTCCAGGAGATCCTGTTTCTCAAACATGACCTCGTACGGAAAGGGAGGAAGCTTGCCGACGCTGACGCTCATAGGTTCAGGCTTGCCGCTTCAGGACGGATGACGCGCCCTTCTTTGGCCGAGCGGTTGGCCGCTTCCATCAGCCTGGTAAGCTCCACGGCCATCTGCAGGTTGCTGCGGGCGACCGTGCCGTTTTGGATATGCCCGACCCATTGCTCGAAGGCGCTTTCACGCCGGCTTCGCGGCGACACTTCGATCCAGGCCTTGCCCTCGTTTTCCGCTTTGTTGGATTTAAGCAGCAGTTTGTCTTCGGGCGTTCCGTACAGCACGGTTCCTTCCGTGCCGTGAACCTCGACCGTAAACGGGGAATGGCTGTTCACGAATCCCGCTTCCACGACGCCGATGGCCCCCGAATCGGTAAACAGCGTCGCGACGGCGTTGTCCTCGACCTCTTTTCCCGTGATATAGCCGTAATTCGCGCTCACTCCCGTGACCTCTTGGCCCAGAAACAGCCGGGTCAAATACATCGGATGGCAGCCGAGATCGATCAGCGCGCCGCCTCCGCACTGCTCCAGACTGAAGAAGTGCGCCGGGAGCCAACCGGCCAACGCTCCGTTATGGGATAGCCGGACCCGCACATAAGTGACCTCGCCGAGCAGGCCGCGCTCCAGAATATCTTGTAGGGCGAGCGTATAACCGTCATTCAACCGCGGCAGGGAAACCGTGAATTTCACCCCGCTTCGCTCCACTTCCTCCATGATTTCACGAACCTCCCGCAGGGAGGGAGCGATCACTTTTTCCGTAAAAATATGCTTCCCGGCCTTCGCGGCCGCGATAATCACTTCCTTGTGCCGGTTCGTGGGCGCGTCGACGATGACCGCGTCCAGATCTCCCCCGGCAAGCATCGCTTCAAGCGATTCATAGTAAGGAACGCCCAATTTCCCGGCGGCCTCCTTGCCCCGGACCGGATCTTCATCCCAGACGGCCGCAATCTCCGTATCCGGATGCTCCTGCGCCTGGCGCGTATAATCCCAGGCATGGACATGCCAGAAACTGGCCTTGCCGATTCGAATACTCATTTTGGTTACCTCCCACGCATATATGATATCCTGACATCTATTCATTAAGGTAACACACCAGTTTGTATTTTTTTAGTAGGAGTATGCGACAAAACTATATAAAATCGCGACATGTCCCTCACATTCGTTATGCCTGTCATGTTCAGCGGGTCCACGCCCGGTAAGCCGTCGGAGAAATCCCCGTATGCCCTTTAAATTGACGGGAAAAATACGCCAGCTGCATACCGAGCTGTTCGGCGATATTCGCGATACTGTCATCGGTGTGGGTCAGCAGCCGCTTCGCTTCGTCCATTCGCTTGCGCTGAACGTAATGAATCGGCGTGATTCCCATAATTTTTTTGAAATACGGAATAAAATAATTCGGATGCAGATGCACGATTTCGGCCAAAGTTTCGATTTCGATCGGCTCGTGCAGATGATCGTGTATATATTTGAGCACCCCTCCCAGCTTGCTCCGCTCCGTAAATTGGAGATAATCCTTCAGATGATCGCCGTATCCACCTTCCTCCAGGCAGGTGGCCAGCAAATGAAGCAGCCCCGCCTGCATCCGCAGCGCCGAAAAGGGCCCGCCCGACTGGAACTGCGCAACCAATTCGTCGAAAGCGGCGCGAACCGCCTCCGGCTCCTTGACACAGCTGATATAAAGCGGGCTTCCCGCATGAAAAAGCGGCCATTCCCCCACGTACGCATCAAAATGGCAGAAATAACGGGTATAGGGATTTTCCGGTGAAGTAAACGTGACCTGGCTCGCTCCGGCCGGCATAATCATCAGTTGATTGGGACGGGGATAGTATGTAACTCCGTTGAGGACGACCGATCCTTCCCCCGCGGCTATAAAATACAGACGGTTAAAGCTGGGGGACTGTTCCGCCCGGTTCCATCCGGGGAAGCCGCTTTTCAGTTGAACATGCGTCACCGTAACGGACAGCCCTTCCAGCAAGCGTCCGATAAATGGATACCCTGGCTGCATACAACGCTCTCCTCCTCTAGTTCAAACGAACTTTTCTCTCTGTAAGTTCCTATATTATCACTGTTATTTTCCGAATACACCTTAATTTTGTACAAAAGTTACTTAACCTTTGCGATTCTATTCCACCGGACTTCCAGCTAAGCTAAAAGCATCCTCACAAAAGATGGAAAGGCAGGTATACTCCAATGGATCAAGTACGATTTGGTATCATCGGCATCGGAAATATGGGGACCTCCCATGCCAAACAACTTCTGCGCGACATCCGGGGGGCCCGGCTTACGGCCGTTTGCGACAGTAATCCGGAACGGCTTCGGTGGGCGAAGGAGAACCTGCCCGAATCGGTGCGGACCTTTTCCGATGCGAACGCGTTCTTCGTCTCCCGCGCCATGGATGCCGTCCTGATTGCTACCCCGCATTACGATCACCCGACGTTGGCGGTGCAAGCTTTTGAAAGCGATTACCATGTCCTGATCGAAAAACCCGCCGGCGTCTACACCAAAGCCGTCCGGGACATGAACCTGGCCGCCGCCAAATCCGGCCGGAAATTCGGGATTATGTACAACCAGCGCACCAACCCCCTTTACGCCAAACTGCGGGACTTGGTGCTCTCCGGGGAGCTGGGCGAGATCCGGCGGACGAACTGGATCATCACCAACTGGTACCGGTCGCAGAGCTACTACGATTCCGGCGGCTGGCGGGCCACCTGGGCCGGTGAAGGCGGCGGCGTGCTGCTGAACCAGGATCCGCACCAGCTCGACCTGTGGCAGTGGACGACGGGCATGATGCCGGCAAGAGTACGCGCCTTCTGCCATTTCGGCAAGTACCGAAACATCGAAGTCGAAGACGATGTCACGGCCTATGTAGAGTACGAAAACGGGGCGACCGGCCTGTTCGTCACGACGATCGGCGAAGCGCCGGGAACCAATCGGTTCGAGCTTTCGGGGGACAACGGCAAAATCGTCGCGGAGGACGGCAAGCTGACCTTCTGGCGGCTTCGGGTTCCGGAGCCGAAATTCAACGCCGAGTATACCGGCGGGTTCGGCCAACCGGAATGCTGGAAATGCGACATCCCGGTCGGCGAAGGCGAAGGCCCGCAGCACCGGGGCATTCTGCAAAACTTCACCGACGCCGTGCTGCGCGATGAGCCCTTGCTCGCCCCCGGAGAGGAGGGCATTCTCGGCCTCACCCTCTCCAACGCCATGCACCTGTCCGCCTGGACCTCGGACTGGGTCGGATTACCTCTGAACGAGGACTTATTCTATGCCAAGCTGCAGGAAAAAATCAAGTCCTCGACTTACCGCAAGAGCACCGGACCCGCCGGCGGCAAACTGCTGGACGTCTCGGGCACGCATTAGCGGCAAAGGGCGAAGCAGCCGTGACGCGGGGGGGCGGGCCGGCCGGGAGCCCGCGTTGCGGGCGAGGCGGCGCGGGAAGCGAGACGAGCGGGCGCGGGGCGGACGGAGCGCGCGGGAAGCGAGGCGGGCGAGCGCGGGGCGGCCGGAGCGCGGGAAGCGAGACGAGCGGGCGCGGGACGGCCGGAGCGCGGGAAGCGAGACGAGCGGGCGCGGGGTGGCCAGGGGAGCGCGGAAGCGAGACGGGCGGGCGCGGGGCGGCCGGAGCCCGGGAAGCGAGACGAGCGGGCGCGTGACGGCCGGAGCGCGGGAAGCGAGACGAGCGGGCGCGGGACGGCCAGGGGAGCGCGGAAGCGAGACGGGCGAGCGCGGGGCGGCCAGGGGCGCGCGGGAAGCGAGACGGGCGAGCGCGGGGCGGGCAGGGGCGCGGGGCGGCAAGCTCTCCACGGTTGCTCTAACGGACATAATAGCCGCTATTTCGCGAAAAATGGCTCTTTGAAAAATCTAACGGACGCTATAGCGCCTATTTGTGGTCATTCCGATCCGAATGAGTAATTTTAGTCAAAATAGCCGCTACTACGTCCGTTAGAATTTCAAATCGCCCTAAAATCGCGAAATAGCGGCTATGGTTTCCGTTAGAAGCTTAGAGGCACCTCCCTTACCGGCACCCTCCGCTCTGCCCCCTCCCACACCGGCGCCCACCGCACCATCCCCCCGCTCAGGAGCCGGGCCCTCAGGCTTGCGCCGATCTCGAGCCAGCCAAGCGGGGGCGGGCCGGCCCCCCGCCGGCAATTTAAAAAAACTTAGGAGCGATTGCGATGAAGTTGTCCGTCTTTACTGTCGTTACGCCGGAGCTGACGCCGGAGGAACTGGTCCTTGCCGCCCGCCGGGCCGGCCTGGACGGCGTGGAATGGCGCTTTAGGGAGATCCCTGCCGAAGCGGCTGGGGAAGCTCCCTCGTTTTGGCGCCATAACAAATGTTCGATCGATCCGTCCTTGCCCGAGGAAGCGTGGCTGCGTTTCAAGGATATTACGGAAGCGCAAGGACTGGAGGTCGTGAGCGTCACGCCTTATTTGAACTCGCTCGATCTGGAAGAGACGGAACGGGCGTTTCGGGCCGCCCGGCTGCTCGGAGCGGATATGATTCGGGTCGGAGCGGCCGCCTACGACGGAAGCCGGCCGTATCCCGACTTATACGAGGCCACCGTCCGCTACCTGAAGGAAGCCGAGACGATGGCCAAACACTACGGCGTGAAAGGGGTCGTGGAGACCCATCACAACACGATCGCTCCGAGCGCCGGGCTGACCCACCGGCTTGTGAGCCACTGCAGCCCCGATCATATCGGCGTTCTTTTCGACCCCGGCAACATGGTTCATGAAGGGTACGAAAATTTTAAAATGGGCCTGGAACTTTTGGGCCCCTACCTGGCCCATGTCCATATCAAAAACGCCGCCTGGGTTCCGGCTTCACCGCGTGGAGACGGGACGTCGGGATGGCGGTCCGATTGGGCTCCCCTGGCGCAAGGATTTGTCGATTTCCGGCTGCTGCTGGCCGATCTGAAATCCGTCGGGTATGACGGCTATCTCGGCATCGAGGATTTCAGCGGCCAATACGCCTCAGGCGATCTGCTGGCGGCATATGCCCAATTTATCCGCGAAAGGATGGAAATATAATGGAAACTCAGCGTCCGCAAGAAACGGATTCGTCACTGGACTTGGTTGCGCCGCAAACGACTCAAGCGTTGTCGGCGTCCGAATCATCGCCCTCCGCGGTCCCCGAGGCTGCTTCGTCCTCGCCGCAGGAAGCAACCGGATCCGGGCAAAACTCCCGGCCCGAGGTTTTTCAAACGCGGGACGGGATGAACTACGCTCCGAAAGGCCTGCCCCGGCCGGTCGTGAAGCCCGGTGAGTTCATATTTGCGGCCGTCGCTTTGGACCACGGCCATATTTACGGCATGACCGGCGGCCTGATCGAAGCCGGCGCTACTTTGAAGTGGGTGTACGACCCGGATCCGGTCAGAGCCGAAGCGTTCGTCCGCGAATTTCCGCAAGCGGTCCGTGCGGATACGCTGGAACAGGTGCTTGAAGACCCGGAGGTCCGGCTTGTGGCCGCCGCCGCGATTCCGTCGGAGCGCTGCGCGCTGGGGCTTAAGGTCATGGATGCCGGGAAGGACTATTTTACCGACAAAGCGCCCTTCACAAGTCTGGACCAGTTGGCGTTAGCCCGGGAAGCCGTTCGCCGCACAGGCTGCAAATATGCGGTTTATTACAGCGAGCGCCTCCATGTGGAATCGGCCGTCTATGCCGGACAACTGATTCGGGAGGGGGCCATCGGCAAAGTGCTTCAGGTCACGGGCTTCGGTCCCCACCGCCTGAACGCGTCTTCACGGCCGGACTGGTTTTTCCGTAAAGAGCGGTACGGCGGGATTCTGTGCGACATCGGCAGCCATCAAATCGAACAGTTTCTGTTCTATGCCGGCTGTAAGGACGCTCAAGTGCTGCACAGCAAGGTCGCCAATTACGATCATCCCGATTATCCCGAGCTTGAGGATTACGGCGACGCCACCCTGCTTGGGGATAACGGGGCCACCCAGTATTTTCGCGTCGATTGGTTTACGCCGGACGGACTCCGCACTTGGGGGGATGGACGGACGTTCATTCTTGGAACCGAGGGCTATATCGAACTGCGCAAATATACCGATATCGCCCGGGAAGCGGACGGTGATCAAGTTTATCTGGTCAACCGGGAAGGGGAACGGCGATTCGGCGTTCGCGGCCGGATCGGCTATCCTTACTTCGGGGAACTGATTCTCGATTGCATCAACCGGACGGAATTGGCCATGACGCAGGAGCACGCCTTTAAAGCCGCCGAATTATGTCTGGAAGCCCAGCGGCAGGCGATGGTCATTTCCCGGGAAAAGAGCGTGATGTGAGGATGGGCGAAGCGTTGGGCGCGGCGATTATCGGCTGCGGGACGATCTTCCCCCCGCATGCCGAGGCGCTGAAACGTATGGACGGAGCCGTTTTGCGGGTGGTCGTCGATGAGGACCGATGCCGGGCGGAGGCCGCGGCCGGGGAATACGAATGCGAGGCGGCCGCCGATTACCGCCGCTTGCTGGAACGGGAAGATATTCAGGTCGTTCACTTATGCACGCCCCATCATCGTCATGCCGAAATGGCGGTCGAATTGCTGCGGGCCGGAAAGCATGTCCTGAGCGAAAAACCTATGGCTCACAGCCTCGAGGCGGCCTTGCGCATTTCCCATGCGGCGGAGAGGAGCTCGGCACAATTCGGATTGGTGTTCCAAAACCGTTATAACGAGGCCTCCTTAAAGATCCGCGACATGATCGAAACAGGCGCACTGGGAAGACTCGTTTGCATGAAAGGCGTCGTTACCTGGTTCCGGGAACCCGGCTATTACGAAAACAGCCCGTGGCGGGGGCGCTGGGAAACAGAGGGGGGCGGCGTCCTGATCAATCAGGCGATCCATACGCTCGATCTGCTTCAATGGTTCGGGGGCGAGGTGTCTTCCATTCGGGGCTGCGCCAGTGCGGATGTTCTCCATGACGTCATCGAAGTGGAGGATACGGTTCACGCCGCGCTCACCTTTAAAAATGGAGTGCGGGGCCTCTTTTACGCCACAAATGCCTACCTCGCCCACTCCCCCGTCGAACTGGAGCTGATCTTTGAGCGAGGCTGTCTTCACCAACGCCAGGATCGCCTTTTTCTTAGCCGGGACGGCGAGGAAAGCCTGCTTTGCGGTCCCCCCTTCCGCGCCCGGGAAGCTGGGGGAGCCGGAAACTCCGCAGGCAAATCCTATTGGGGAAACAGCCATGGCCGGCTGATCTCCGATTTTTACCGCCACATCCGGGAAGGACGGAAATTTGCGATCGACGAGCATGAGGGCCTAAAAGTGATGGGGCTTGTGTCGGACCTCTACCGCTCCTCGCAAATCCGCCGCCCCCCGGAAGTGCGCGAATAACCAAAAACCTCAAGCGGCGAGTTGCCCGGCTTGAGGTTCTTTATTTCTTTTGCATCGTATTAATCAAGACTGTTTTCTTTGTTTTCCTGGGGGAGATATTCCAAAAACGCCGGTCTCAACTTGTCCAGCAGCGCAATCGCCTCCACCCGCGGAATCGGGCGAAACAGGCATCCGGGGACGGACCCTTCCGCCAAATAACCGCCATCCTGAAAATAAAGAACCGCTTCTCTCGCATAAAAGGGAACGCGGTTCAGCTCAAACTCGCCCGCCGCCCCTCTCCGATGCCGCTCGGGGGCCAGCAGGTTCAATCCGACCAGATAGCGGTGCAGCATGACAAGGTAGTCCAGTGTCCGAACCCTGCCCTGGGGGCTGAACTGCCGGATGCCGGTTCCCCGCACAAGCCCGAGCTGGCTTGCCGCTCCAATGGCCTCGGCACAGTCGCTCCCCTGCTCTACATCGTTGAACGATTCATTCTTTTTTCCTTGAATTCCAAACAGCCGGTTCAGCAGGACCACCGCCTCCCCACGGGTCAATTCCACGGAAGTCTCCGTTTTTTCATCAAGCATTTCCTCATCACACCCTTAATTCTGCATGAATTGCCCCCTCTCATGACATTCATTCTGCCGTCCCAGTATCAATTCCGCATTAATTACAATTCGCCATATTGTAAACTTTGCGTAAGAAACCGTAAATCGACGTAAAAACAGCCGCCTCCTTAAGGAAGGAGACGGCTGTCCGTCAAAAAACACTTGTTACAATTTAAATTTCTTAAGCTCCTCGTCCAGCAGCTCGGAAAGTTGCTGCAAACCGGCGGCATGCTTCGTAAACTCCGTCATGGTGGCGGAGATCTCTTCGGTAGACGCGGACACCTCTTCCGAAGTGGAGGCGATCTCCTGCGAAACCGAGGAGAGGCTCTCGACTTCCCGGACGACATTTTCCCGGTTCCGATCGCTCTCCATCACATCGTTCTTAACCGTATGGACCTTGTCGATCAAGGTTTGTACCGAAACGATGATCTGCTCAAAAGTTTCTTTCGTTTCTTCCACAGCCGTTTCCTGCTCCCGCACTACCGCTTCCGTCCGTTTCATCGCGCTTACCGCTTCGCTGACGACATTCTGAATTCCGGCCACCATCTTGCCGATTTCCGCCGCGGAGGCGCTGGACTGCTCGGCCAGTTTGCGCACTTCATTCGCAACGACCGCAAATCCTTGGCCGTGCTCTCCGGCCCTTGCCGCTTCAATGGATGCGTTCAGCGACAAAAGATTCGTTTGCGTGGAAATCTCGGAAATCGCCGACAACATTTGATAGATGTCACCCATATGTTTCTCGATATCCTGTACCCTACGGCGAACCTCTTCCGTGGATTGTTTGGTCTGGCCGGATTTCTCCGCGAGCAGGGACACCTGGTTGAGCCCTTTATTCCCGTATTCCGCCGAGATTTTCGATGCCTCGTCCATCTCCAGTGTAGAGGCCGAGATGCGTTCCAGATTTTCGGAAAGCTCCGCAATTTCATCGGCGCTCGTCTGCGAGTTTTCGGCCTGGCGAACGGTGCCTACGGCGATTTCCTCAATGGCCTTGGCCACTTGTTCCACGGAACGGGAGGTTTCCATCGTCATTCTGGACAAAGACGTAGAGGTTTCGAGCACGGTTTTGGACGATACCTCAACGTTTTGCAAGGCTTGGGACAATCCCTCCATCATGCCGTTAAAGCTGGTCTCCAGCTCTTTGAACTCATCCTGCGAATTGACATGGATCCGGGTCGTCAGATCGCCTTGGGAAGCTTGGGCGAAGCCCGTTCTGACTTCCTGAAGGTTCATCCCGATTTTTCGGCTGATGAAATAGGCGGCCGTTACGGAAACCAAACCGCACACAATCATCAACAGCAAGGTGACGTTAGAAATGCCGCTGGAGCTATGCGTGATTTCTTTCGAATCCAGCGTAGCGACGATTTTCCACCCGGTTCCGGCATGGGTCGTAAAAGCCGACGTCTTGGCAACTCCCTGGTAATCGTATTCGCTGAAGCCTTCCTCCCGGCCTGCGATGTCCTTCCACAGCTTGAGCTCGGTTAATTCCTTGGTGCCGATCAGTTTCTCGTCCTTATGGGTGATCGCCATCCCGTTTTTGGACAGAACCAGCACATAACCGTTTTCGCCGATTTCAATCTGATTGATATCTTTGCTGAGTGCGTCGATATCCAAGTCGATTCCGATCACTCCGGTGATGGCCTTGTCCTTGTCCAGCACAGCCTGGGACACCGTGAGGGTCATTTTTCCCGTGGCATTGTCCGTGTAGGGGTCGCTGATCGCCAATGCTCCGTTGGCTTGAACAGCCTCCTTATACCAGCTTTGGAGCGTCGGATCGAAATCCCCCAGCTCCGTCTCCTTGGGAGCAATCAGCAGTTCCTTGCCCACGGAGGCAAAATACACATTTCTGAAATCCGCTCGGGTATTTTTCATATCTTCCAGCAAATATTGCCCGTATGTACGATTGTGCGGATTCTTTGTATACTCCGTGAAATCCACGTTGTTGGCCAACAAATGAATCGAGCCTTCTACGCCCAATAAGTAATTGACCACGCTATGCCGAACTTCTTTGGCCAGTTGCAGGGACGAGTCCTCAATTTTATGCTTCATGGTCGTTTGGACGTATTTGATGGAAATTCCCCCGACGATGATCACAGGGATGATCGCCAGCAGCCCCATAAAAACAATCAACTTCGTTTTCATACTTTTGAAGCGCGGCAGTCGGACCGCCCATTTCAGTTTCTTCTTTTGATGGTTCATGGTGTAGTATTCTCCCCTTTTGCAATATTTCGGCTTAATCCGCAGGAAATTGATTATACCATCTCTTGGCAGAACGATCTATGTAAATTTTCTGTAAAATCAATTTGTTTTCATTTCAATATAGAAAAAGAGCAGCATGGCACTTTACAGCCACCCTGCTCTCTGATGAAATTGCTTATTTAAGCTTTTACGCCGGCCGTTTTGGAAGAAGCGCCCGCTCCTTTCGCTCCCGACACGGTTTTCGCATCCCCGCCGGCTTCAGGCGAAGCCTGATTTGACGTCCGCAGCGGAAGTTCCCTCAGGAAGAAGACCAGCACGAAGGCGACAACCAGGACCAGCGTCCCCGTCAGGAATACGACGGACAGCGTGTCGCCCAGCGCATCCCGAATTCCGGCGATCATTTGCGCGAACAATGGCTGTACATCCCCAGGCAGGCCGGCCTGCGTCTGCTCGATCAGCGGCTTGTTCATCAATGTTTGCGGATTGGCAAAAGCGGTAAGCTGTTTGGCCATCTCCGGATCCATCTTGCTGAAATCCGGGGCGCTGTCGGACTGGAGCGCGTTTTTCAGGTTGCCCTTCAAACTGTTGGACATGACCGTCCCCATCACGGCGATCCCGATCGTCCCCCCCAAGTTGCGGAACAACTGGGAGGAGGCCGTTACAACCCCAAGTTCCTTATGCGGAACCGCATTTTGCGTAGCCAGCGAGAAGACCGGCATCCCCAGGCCCAAACCGATCCCGAAGATAACCATGCTGAGCACCGCGAGCCAAATGCTGTTCATAATGACCATCAGCGCCATACCGAGAATCATTACCGGAACGCCGATCAGGGCAAATTTTTTGTACTTGCCTTGCTTTGCGATCCATTGTCCGGTCAAAGCACTCATAATAACCATAAAAATACTCATCGGCATCGTCACGTAACCGGCATATGTCGGAGTAATTCCCATAACGCCTTGCACGAAGAAGGAAATGTAAATCAGCGCACCCATCATCCCGAAGTTCATAATGAAACCGATCAGGTTGGAAATCGTGACGACATCGTTTTTAAACAGATGCATCGGCAAAATCGGGTTTTTCGATTTCAGCTCGATGATCACGAAGATGACCGCCGAGACAACCGTCGCGGCCAATAAGCCGAGAATTTGCGCGGAGCCCCACTCATATTGGGTTCCGGCCCAGGAAAAGGCCAGAAGCAGCGGTACGATCGTCGTCGTCATAAACAGGGAACCCAGATAATCGATCCCTTCCCCCTGCTTGCGTTCCACTTTTGGAAACAAAGTAAGAATCATGATAAACGCGACGACCCCGAGCGGCAGGAAAATCCAGAACAGCCAATGCCAATCCAGATGATCGACCAGATAACCGCCGAGCGTCGGGCCAACCACACTGGAAAAACCGAAGATCGCGGTCATCAAGCCCATCCATTTCCCGCGTTCGCGAGGGGCGAACAGGTCTCCGACCGCCGTAAACGCGGTGGATTGGATGATCCCGGCGCCGATCCCTTGGATCCCGCGGTAAGCGATAAACTGAAATACATCGGAAGACGTCCCCGTTAGAAAGGCGCCTGCCATAAACAGCAAAATACCGATTAAGATAAACGGCTTGCGTCCAAAAATATCGGACAGTTTGCCGACCAGGACGGTCGCGATGGTCGAAGTCAGCAAGTAAATATTGATCGTCCAGGTGTAGTAATCCATTCCGTCGAGAATGGAAATAATGCGCGGCATCGCCGTGCTCGTAATCGTTTGATTGATCGCCGCAAAAAACATGGCCGCCATAATGGCGATCATAATGGTTATTTTGCGTTTTAATGATAAGTGCTCCATACTGTCTCTCCACCTCTTGGTTCTTAGTTCTCTTTTTCCAAATAGGCAATCATCCGCGAAAAAATCCGCTTCAAATGCTGAATGTCCCCGTCGTCCAGCGTACTGAATATCGTCCGGTTCGATTCTTCCTGCCCTTGGATCACTTGGTCTACAATCTCCTTACCCAACTCGGTTACGGTTATATAAACGACTCTCCGGTCGCTATCGTCCCTGGCCCTTAGCACATATCCTTCGGACACCAGTCGATCGGTCAGCCCCGTAATGGCCGCCGAGGTAAGCCCCAGCTTTTCGGCAATGGTCGAAACCCTTTGCGGGCCGCTTCGGCTTAACATGTGCAGCATTTTAAACTGCGGAAAGCTGAGGTTGTACTCACCCCCGCGTTTGTTCCATTCTTGGGTAATGCCCCTGATCAAAGTTCTGAACATCGTCGTTACTTCGAGCAAGTCTTCTTTTTCCACCCCGGTACCCCTCCATTATTTATCCATTCCTTGATTTCCCACAGCTCCTTTCTCTATTGTATTAATTCATCTCTTAATAGTTATACAATTTAAATAATAAGCAGTAAAATATTAAAAAGCATTTATTAATATACATGGAACTCCGCACTTCGTCAAGCAACAATTGTGAAGAAAATTGATTTGAATCAAGGTTTGCTCTTCCCTGGACAGGTAGGATAAAGGCAAGGAGGGATTCACATGGAGAAAAAATCATTGGCTAGCCTGCAGGATTATCAGGAGGGGAGATTTACGAAGCGAATCGCTTTTCAAAAGGGCGAAAGCGTGGTATTTGTTTTGAACTTCCTGCCAGGGCAGCAGTTGCCCGCTCATCGGCACCCCGGGACGGACGTCTACCTTCTCGGTCTTGCGGGAGACGGAACGGTGACCGTGGACGGCGTCGAATCCGAATTGGCGAAAGGGGAAATCGTACACTTGGCGGGGGAAGAGATGTTTTCGTATACCAATTCGGGCAGTGAACCATCCTCGCTGTATGTCATTCTGACCAAAGTTCCCGAGCCCCGTTACGCCCAAAATATCTAACTTCGGCCCCGACTTTTCGATCATGATAAAAAGGCTGCCGCACCGGTGGATCATCCTCCCGTGCGGCAGCCTTATGTCGATTCAACGTATAAGTGCGGTGAATTTAACCCTGGAGTTTGGTCCGGTACACGGCCTTGTTCTCAAGCCCGCGGATCAACGGCGTCCATTCTTCCGTTTCCGGTGTCGTATTTAACGCATCCTCCACCATCTGCAGCTTTGCATCGATCGCGTCGATAAAATGCAGGGCCACCGCTTCGGCCATTTGCGGCTGAACCGGGCTCCCCCATTCACCCAGGTTGTGGTGCGACAGCACCAAATGCTGAAGGCTGAGCACTTTGGGCGACTCCAGTCCGATTCCGAGCCGGACGGCGGCCTCGGTAATCCAATTCGAGGCCATGGCGATATGCCCGACCAGCCTGCCCTGGACGCTGTATTCCGACACGATGCCGAGCTGCGCCACCATCTCTTCCGGCTTGGCGATATCATGCAGGATGATGCCGGCCTTCAACAGGTCGGCGTTTAAAAACGGGCGCTGGTTACACAGAAAATCGCCGAGCTCCAGCATCCGCACCATGTGATAGGCCAAGCCGCCGAAATAAGCGTGGTGGTGGGTCTTGGCCGCCGGAGCATGCTCCAGTTTCTCCTCCACCTTTCCCACGCAAAAACGCACGACTTCCCGGATTTCGTCATCGGCAATCCCGTTGACGACGTTCCTGATTGTCTGTACCAGCTCCTCCGACGAAATCGGCGCGGAGCGGATAAAATCCGTCAATTTCACCCCGTCTTCGGCCTTGGCCGGGCGAATTTGCAATATTTTCACCTGCAGTTTGTCCCGGTAGGTCTGTACCAATCCTTTCACCTTGACGAGCCCCATCGGAAAGAAGGTTTCCTTATCGGTCGGGGACGCATCCCACAGTTTGGCCGGCAGCTCCCCGCTGGCGTCGCATAGCATCATATCCAGATAATCCTTGGGCGGCGTGCTGTTCGTCTGTTTGATTTCCAGCGATTTCAGCAGGTAAAACCCGACAAACTCATCCTGATTCCCCAGTTGCCTGATCAATGTCACACTAGATTCCTCCATAGCAATGATAGTTTCATTATACTACGGCAAGAAGCGGATGACATGCTTGGCTCCCGGGTGGACGCATCTACTATGGATAAATCACCACATAATTCTCCATTTCGTAGTAATCCGCAGACTCCGCGAGTTCCGGCGAAATTTGATAAAACGTATCCGAGGCGGCCTCCATCAAGTCATCTTCATCCAGATTGGAGGCGACACGGAGCGAAATAACTTCGTCCCCCCGCTGCAAACCGGCGGCCAGTTTCTTTTTGAACTCCGCCAGCGTTTTGGCTTCAAGGCCATGGGAGACATAATAATCCCGGGAGTTTGATTTGCCGGCGTAATCGCTCAACTCGCTGTCCAAAACATAGTCCTCGTCGAAATGAAACTTCAGCTTTTCGGCCAATTGATCACTGGCATTATACAAAAAATAAGGTACCCCCGCATTCGTGGCGCCGTTTGTCGCATCGACATTCAGCCAGTCCTCGCCGATGCGGACTTTGTTCCAGGCATGGGGGATATCGTCCAGCGTCCCGGTAACGACGATGCTTTCCAAGCCAGCCAAATCTCCAAGCAGCTTGAAGGCATAAGCGTAGCTCATGCAGACCCCCTTCTGCTTGACCAAAACGCCGTAGGGGGTATAAGCGTCGGAGAATTGATCATCGACATATTCAAAATCGTGAGCTTTCGAATTTTTGTAAGCTTCGTCGTCGTAAACGGCATTGTCGTTCAAATAATCGTAGATGGCCAACCGTTTGTCTTCATCGGTCATCCCTTCCTTGATCATAGAAGACAAAATGAGTCTTGCCGCCTTCAGCGTTTCGGCTTGTTTCTCCTTGATCGTCCGCTGCGAATCATGGTAATTCACGATAAGGGATTCGCTGAAATAGCTGTATCTGTAACTTTTGACGCCGAGAATCATCGGGTTTTGATAATACACTTTATTCAGCGCATCGAAGAGCTGGTCCTCATCCTCGGCTTCGGGAAAAGCGCGAAGCGGTATTTTTCGTTGGCCGTCGATCATGAATCTGGCCAGGTACTCTTCCAGGGCCGAATCCGCGTGAATATTCACTTGCTTCAGGATGGGCGGATCCGGAACGAGCTGACGATCCCAACGTTTGCGTTCGGTCGTGCCTTTATTCTCCTCGGGAAACCGTTCCTTCCAAGTCTTGACTTCGATTTGAGGCTCCGAAGACGTCTCGTCGTCCAGAAGGAACGCCTCCAATTCCGCTTCGGGAACACTTTCCTGCCGACTCTCCAACATCCGGATTTCCCGATCCGTCGGGCGGTCGTAAAAGCTCAACCAGCCTCTTAAGGCCGTTCCCAAAACTCTGTAATACAAACGGTCGGAGGCCTCTCCTTCATCCGGGGATGACAGCCGCGCCGTATCGTAGACGATTCTTCGGCTTGTCACACTTCCATCCACATTCTCGACGTCCACCTTTTCCGGCAGATCGTCCAGACTCCGGAAGCCCAACAACCGGTTCGAGGCCTCCTTGGTCAATCGGGACGGAAGCTTCTCCAGCAGCGGGTACGTTTGAACCGTTTCGCTGAAGTTGGATTCGCTTTTCCCTCTGACGGCCGTCACGTAATAGTTTCCGCTCACCATTAAGTTTTGGGAAGAAACCCTATCCCTGGAGGAGAAGTAACTCAACCCTCCTTTGCCATCCATCATAAAATCATCAAATTCGGTATGCGTCGTGACTCCGATTAAAATCGGATAGTTATCTTTAAACCCTTCCTCGGCACCGGTTTTGGGAAGCTGTTTCTTCCCTTCGCCGGCCAGACCGGCCATATCGTTGTAGATATGATAGACCTCAGCTCCTTCCACCGGGTTCCAGGTCAGCTTTAATCGCCCTTCCCCGTCAATCTGAGCGGCAACCTTCGGCGCGGGCAGCGCCGACTTCACCGTAAAGGGAACAACGATCGGCGAATCCAGGTGAACAGGCTTGGCCGAGTTCATGTCGTAATTAATGCGGATATAGTATTTGGGGGCGTTTCCCCACATATTTTCGCCGGCCCGATACGTATAATTTGAGGTCAAAACACCGTATAGGGACGGGGACAGTACGACCCTGGAACCGGAGTTTGCTTCCTCCGCAAATTCGGCCCGGTAATCGACCCTGCTCTCGGGAAGAACCTTCGGATCGGTATGTACGGATACGATATCTTCGGGGCGCAGCTCTTCTCCGAAGAAAGTTTTGAACGTTATGTAAAAGTGTTCGTCGGGTTCCACCCGAGCCAAAGACGCAGGCCCTCGAATCTCGGCGTGGGCGCTGCTGTATTTGTTCTTTAAATCGGCAACCGTTAAATTTCCGGTTATCGGCGCCGCTTCGGAATCGGCATTCCTTTTGGGTTCGGGTCTAGTCTCCTGCGTACTTTGTTCCGGTTTGGTTTCCGGGGCATTCGCTTTCTCCTTGATTGGCTGAAGGATCGCCGCGGTCTCCCTTACGAGATCCTCCGCCATTCGATCCGCCCACTGACAACCGGCCAGAATCCAGCAGCACAGAATGACAAACCCTAGTTTTCTCCAGGCGAGCCCATGCACGTCGCTCCCCCCGCTCTATATGTAATAAAGTTATTATACAAAAGAAAGGGAAATACTGTATATAATCTGAACGGCTCTAATTTTGTCGTTTTCGACAGACTCCTATCCGATTCGACAGGAACGTTACCCGCCCGTTTCATCCCGCGACCGCATCTAAATAGCGAGGCGGGACAATTCCACCATCCTTGCGACTGGTTCTTAAGACCTAATTTCTTTTGAAACGTAAGGCGGCCGCGCGGAGTTCCCGGCGCGGCCGCCCTGTTCCTTGTTCGTGTTAATCTAATGAGCCAATTGCAATCCATGTGATGTAACCGTAATTAAAGTGGCTTTCTTTCAACCTCGAGATCTCCACCACCGCCAATTCCCGGGACTGTTCCTTTATGGTGACATAATAAGCGGGTTGATTGGTCATCGCGACAAGCACATAATGTTCATTGGGATAAGGCTCCTCAAACATGACGGTAACATCGGCGGAAGTCTCGTTTCTGGAAAGCAAGAACGGACACATGCCGAACTGCTGAAGTGTCGGATGCCCGGAAGGGGCTTGAACGGGAGTAAAGCTCAAATGCTCGGGCCGGACCGCGCCGGGCTGAATTTTCCCCGCGCCGACCGACGCCTCGCCCAGGTGCTCTTCAAGGACGGCTCCCTCTGAGAGGTGCCGGCTGTCTACGGCATTGGCTTGAAGATGGCTATTGCCTACAGCATCGGAAGCAAGCTTTTCGGTCGTCACTGCCCCAGCCTGTAAATGACCGCTCCCGATCGAGCCGGGTTGTAAATCTCCACCGCTTAGCCCCTCCTGCGGCAGCAAGCCGTCCCGCTGCAATTCGGCCGATAGCTGCCATGACTCCACACTGTTTGGAGCGATGTGCCGCGTCTGTACCGATTCTTCCGCCAGATGGCCGGAGTCCACCGATTCCGCCGACAAGTGTTGTCGCTGTACCGCACCGTCCCCGATATGCTGCTCCTGCACCGAGCCCGCCGTCAAATGGCGGCTGTATACGGCGTTTCTCTGTAAATGGATCGATCCTACCGCGTCTTCGCCAAGCGTCTCGCTATTGACAGCTCCCGGCTGGAAATGATGCGAGCCGATCGAGCCCTCCTTCAATTGCTCCCCGCCAATTCCATCCTGCGGCAGCAGACCATCACGCTGCAATTCGGCGGACAACTGCCATGACTCCACGCTGTTTGGAGCAATGTGCCGCGTCTGAACCGATTCTTCGGCCAGATGGCCAGAGTCCACCGATTCCGCCGACAGGTGTTGACGCTGCACCGCACCGTTCCCGATATGCTGCTCCCGCACGGAGCCTATCGACAGATGACGGCTGTTCACGGCATTAGCTTGCAGGTGGTCCTGGCCTACAGCCCCGGCACCAAGCAACTCCGCATTGACGGCTCCCGGCTGGAGATGATGCGAGCCGATCGAGCCCTCCTTCAGCTGCTCTCCGCCGATTCCCTCCTGAGGCAGCAGACCGTCACGCTGCAACTCGGCGGACAACTGCCATGATTCCACGCTGTTTGGAGCGATGTGCCGCGTCTGTACAGCTTCATCCGCCAGATGACCGGAGTCCACTGATTCAGCCGACAGGTGCTTACGCTGCACCGCACCGTTCCCGATATGCTGCTCCTGCACGGAGCCCGCCGTCAAATGGCGGCTGTTCACGGCGTTGGCTTGCAGGTGGTCCGGGCCTACAGCCTCGGCACCAAGCAACTCCGCGTTGACAGTTCCCGGCTGGAGATGATGCGAGCCGATTGATCCGGCCGTCAAATGGCGGCTATATACGGCGTTGGCTTGCAGGTGGTCCGGACCTACCGACTCGGCATCAAGCAACTCGGCATTGACGGCTCCCGGCTGGAGATGATGCGAGCCGATTGATCCGGCCGTCAAATGACGGCTATATACGGCGTTGGCTTGCAGGTGGTCCGGACCTACCGACCCGGCATCAAGCAACTCGGCATTGACGGCTCCCGGCTGGAGATGATGCGAGCCGATCGAGCCCGCCTGTAGCTGCTCTCCGCCGATTCCCTCCTGCGGCAGCAGACCGTCCCGCTGCAATTCGGCGGACAGCTGCCATGATTCCACACTGTTTGGAGCAATGTGCCGCGTCTGAACAGCTTCATCCGCCAGATGACCGGAGTCCACTGATTCCGCCGACAGGTGCTGACGCCGCACCGCGCCGTTCCCGATATGCTGCTCCCGTACCGAGCCCATCGACAGATGACGGCTGTTCACGGCGTTAGCTTGCAGGTGGTCCGGGCCTACCGACTCGGCACCAAGCAACTCGGCATTGACGGCTCCCGGCTGGAGATGATGCGAACCGATCGAGCCTGCCGTCAAATGACGGCTATAAACGGCGTTGGTTTGCAGGTGGTCCGGGCCTACCGACTCGGCACCAAGCAACTCCGCGTTGACAACTCCCGGCTGGAGATGGTGCGAGCCGATCGAGCCCGCCTTCAATTGCTCTCCGCCGATTCCATCCTGTGGCAGCAAGCCGTCCCGCTGCAATTCGGCCGACAGATGCCAGGACTCCACACTGTTTGGAGCGATGTGCCGCGTCTGCACCGCTTCATCCGCCAGATGACCGGAGTCCACTGCTTCCGCCGACAGGTGCTTACGCTGCACCGCACCATTCCCGATATGCTGCTCCTGCACCAAGCCCGCCGTCAAATGGCGGCTGTACACGGCGTTGGCTTGCAGGTGGTCCGGGCCTACCGACTCGGCACCAAGCAACTTCGCGTTGACAGCTCCCGGCTGGAGATGATGCGGACCGATCGAGCCCGCCTTCAATTGCTCTCCGTCGATTCCCTCCTGCGGCAGCAAGCCGTCTCGCTGCAATTCGGCGGACAACTGCCAGGACTCCACACTGTTTGGAGCAATGTGCCGCGTCTGCACCGCTTCATCCGCCAGATGGCCGGAGTCTACCGATTCCGCCGACAGATGCTGGCGCTGCACCGCGCCGTCCCCGATATGGTGTTCCTGCACCGAGCCCATCGACAGATGACGCCCATTCACAGCGTTGGATTGCAGGTGGTCCGAGCCTACCGACTCGTTACCAAGCAGCTCCGCATTCAACGCTCCCGGCTGAAGATGATGCGAACCGATCGAACCCGCTTGGATTTGCTCCCCGCCGATTCCCTCCTGCGGCAGCAGACCGTCCCGCTGCAATTCCGCCGACAACTGCCAGGACTCCACGCTGTTTGGAGCGATGTGCCGCGTCTGAACAGCTTCATCCGCCAGATGGCCGGAGTCCACCGATTCAGCCGACAGATGCTTACGCTGCACCGCACCGTCCCCGATATGCTGCTCCTGCACGGAGCCCGCCGTCAGATGGCGGCCGTACACGGCGCTTCTCTGCAGGTGGTCCGGGCCTACCGACTCGGCACCAAGCAACTCCGCGTTGACAACTCCCGGCTGGAGATGATGCGAGCCGATCGAGCCCGCCTTCAATTGCTCTCCGTCGATTCCCTCCTGCGGCAGCAAGCCGTCACGCTGCAACTCGGCCGACAACTGCCAGGACTCCACGCTGTTTGGAGCGATGTGCCGCGTCTGCACCGCTTCATCCGCCAGGTGGCCGGAGTCCACCGATTCGGCCGACAGATGCTGGCGCTGCACCGCACCGTCCCCGATATGCTGCTCCTGCACGGAGCCCGCCGTCAAATGGCGGCCGTACACGGCGTTAGCTTGCAGGTGGTCCGGGCCTACCGACTCGGCACCAAGCAACTCCGCGTTGACAGCTCCTGGTTGGAGATGATGCGAACCGATTGATCCGGCCGTCAAATGGCGGCTATATATAGCGTTGGCTTGCAGGTGGTCCGGACCTACCGCTTTGGCACCAAGCAGTTCCGCGTTGACAGCTCCCGGCTCGAGATGATGCGAACCGATCGAGCCCGCTTGGATTTGCTCTCCGCCGATGCCCTCCTGCGGCAGCAAGCCGTCCCGCTGCAATTCCGCCGACAACTGCCATGACTCCACGCTGTTTGGAGCGATGTGCCGCGTCTGCACCGCTTCATCCGCCAGATGGCCGGAGTCCACCGATTCCGCCGACAGATGCTTACGCTGCACCGCACCGTCCCCGATGTGCTGCTCCTGCACGGAGCCCGCCGTCAAATGACGGCCGTACACGGCGTTGGCTTGCAGGTGGTCCGGGCCCACAGCCTCGACACCGATCGTCACCGAAGTTACCGCTCCGGGTTGAAGATGGTGCGGGCTGATCAATCCCGCTTGCAGTTGGTCTCCTCCGATCCCTGACGACGGCAGTAGACCGTCCCGCTGCAGTTCGGCCGATAAATGCCGGGTTTCCACGCTGCCGGGAGAAATATGCCGCGTTTGTACCGCTTCGTCGGCCAGATGGCCCGCTTCAACCGCTTCCGCCGACAGGTGTTGACGCTGGACGGCGCCGTTCCCGAGCTGCTGTTCACGCACCGAGCCTGCCGACAGATGATGGCCGTAAACGGCATTGGCTTGCAGATGGTCCGGACCTACCGCCTCGGCACCGAGCGTCGCGGAGGTTACCGCTCCCGGTTGGAGATGATGCGGACCGATCGAGCCCGCTTGCAATTGTTCTCCGCCGATCCCCGCCTGCGGCAGCAGACCGTCCCGCTGCAATTCCGCCGACAACTGCCAGGTTTCCACGCTGCCGGGAGAGATATGCCGCGATTGCACCGCTTCGTCGGCCAAATGGCCCGCTTCAACCAGTTCCGCCGACAGGTGCTGACGATGCACCGCACCATTCCCGATATGATGTTCCTGGACCGAGCCCGCCGTCAGATGATGCCCGTAAACGGCATCGGCTTGCAGGTGGTACGGGCCTACCGCTCCGGCTCCAAGCGTCTCGGCGTTCACCGTCCCCGGCTGGAGATGATGCGGACCGATCGAGCCCGCTTGGATTTGCTCTCCGCCGATTCCCGATGCAGGCAGCAGACCGTCCCGCTGTAATTCGGCCGATAATTGCCGGAACGAAACCGCGTTCTCACCGATATGCCCCGATTGCACCGCATCTTCGGCGATATGAACGGCATCGATAATCCCTTTCGCCAAGTGGTGGGAATGGATGTTTCCCGACGACACATGCTGGCTTTGCACCGCTTCATCCATAATGTGATAGCACTGCACCGCCTGCAATTTCAAATGCAGCGCGCCCACGGATTCATTTTGCAAAATCGTCCCGTCCACACTGCCCTTTTGCAAATGGGATTTGCGAATCGAGCCGGCCTGAAGATCGTCGCTGCCGATCCCGCCAACGGGGAGCAGACCGTTCTCCTGCAGCTCGGGGGCCAAATGGTCGATAGCGACGGCATGGGTTTGCAGATGCCGGCCGGTCACGACCTGTTCTCCAAGCAAGCGGCCATCGATGCTTCCGTCGGCCACATGACGCGCATTCACCGCGCCCTCGGCGAGATGCTCCCCAAGGATAGCCGCCTCCGCCAAGTGGTGGCTTTGCACGGTATCGGGACGAAGATGGGCCGGACCCACCGCCTGTTCCTGGAGGACTTCCCCGTCGACAATCCCCTTCTGCAGATGGGCTCGTTGAATGGAAGACGGCTGGAGATCCGCCCCGCCGATGCCGTTCTCCGGCAGAACCCCTTCCTGCTTCAGCCCCTCGGACAAATGTTCCTTGGTGATCTCCCCGTTTCCGATATGACGGGATTCCACCGCACCGGTCGCCAGGTGAGCGCCAGAAACGCTGCTTTCTTCCAAATGCTCGGGGCGAACCGATCCCGCCGCCAATTTGGCTGCGGTGACGGACTCATTTTGCAGCACCCGTTCGGAAATGGAAGCCTCGGCCAAATGAAACTCCTGAACCGCCGCCGGTTGAATCTGCCCCGATCCCACGGCGTTGGCGTCCAAGTGCCTAACTTTCACAACAGCGTCGGCCAAACTTTCGGCCTGCACCGCACCCGGTGACAAGTGCCGTGATTCCAAAGCCCCGGAAGCGATTTTTGAAGCGGTGATGCTCCCGTCGGCCAATTTGGGAGCCGTCACGGCCAGGTCGTTCAGCTTGTCGGTCGTTACGCTTTCGGGAGAAAGCTTTAAGGAAGTCACCGCGAAGTCCTGCAAATGCCGGGAAAATATCGTCCCGTCTCCAAGATGCTCTTCCCGAATGCTCCCTTCCTGAAGCGCGCTTCCGTCAATGCTGCGATCCGCCAGATGCGATCTATGGATGGCCTCCGACCGGATATGCCCGGAAGTTACCTGTTCCTGGCCGATCGCCCGGCTGCTGACCGAGCCGTCGGCCAGCTTGCTCTCGGTAATGGCGCCGTCCGTTAGTTTGGCGCCGGTTATGCTGCCCGTCTGCAAATGCCGTCCGGTCACCGAATCGGCGGCGAGCAGCCCTTCGGAAATCGCGGCTGGCGCTATTTTATCTCCCGTTACGGTTCCGGCCGCCAAATGCCAGCCCTGTATCGCTTCGAAGGCGACTTTTTCCCCGTTTACCGAACCGGGAGTCAAATGGAGCGTCGTTACCGACTCGGGAGCAAGCTGCGGGCCGTGAACGGCGGACTTGGCGAGATGTCGGGTCTGCACGGCTTCATCGGCGATTTTGCTCGGCAGAATGCTCTGATCCGTTATTTTGGAAGAGGTTACCGCCTGATCCACCAATTGCGACGTTCCTATGGATTGATCCGCCAGTTTCGTGGACTGGATGCTTTTGTCGGCCAAATGTCTTCCATGAATCTCGCCTTTGCCGATTTGCCGCTCCCCGATGCTGCCCGGCTGAAGATGTTCGGCGTGCACCGCCCCCGGGGATAGATGCCGGGCTTCAATGCTCCGGTCCGCCAAATGTCCGGATTTGACGCTGTCTTCGCTTAGCTGCTCGGCCCCCACGCTTGAAGGCCCCAAATGTTCGCGGCCGATCATGCCCGGAGCCAGATGTTGAACCGTAATGGCGTTCTCGGCCAAATGGCGGCTTTCTATGGAGCCTGCCTGCAACTTGTCACCCGTCACAGCCCCGTCGCGGAGCTTGGAAGACGTCACGGAGAAATCGCCCAGTTTCGAATTGTCGACCGCTCCGTTCTCCAGATGGATGGATTTGACGGAACCGCTGCAGATTTTTTCGGAGGTCACCGCCTGGTCCTGAAGCAGATCGGTCGTGACGATCCATTCGCTTAAGTGGCGGCTCTCTATGGAGCCGTCCGCCAGTTTATTGCCATTAATGATCCCGTCGGCCAGCTTATCTACAGTGACGCTTCCGTCTTCCAATTTGCTGCCGCTGATGGAACGGTCACGGATGTTCCGTCCTTCCACCGCTCCGTCAACCAAATGATCGCCGCGGATGGCCAAAGGCGCTATTTTGGACCCGCTGACCGCACCGTCGGCGATTTTGCTGCCGAGCACCGAATAATCGGCAATCCATGCCGAACCGACCGTACCGAATTTCAGCTTGGTGGCGTCGATCGTATAGGGCGCGATTTTGTCTCCGGTTACGGCGTATTCCGTGATATCATCCGTATAGATAATTCCTTTTGAGGAAGCCGTAGCTTTTTTTTCAGCTAATATGACTTCCAATTGCTCTTCCCGCTCCTCAGTCAAAAAATCCGCTTCTTTGTCGGAATTACCCTTTGACGCTTGTTCCTCTACAAAAACCTCCTTCACCGGAGGTTGCGGAGGAGCGTAGATCGTTTGGTGAATTTTCATCTCCCGCGTTGGCTCGTTCGTAACTTCCTCCTTTCTGACCTCGGTTTCCTCCAACATCATTAACTCGTCAATATCCGGGTTATCTACGAAATAGAGCGACTTTCTCGCTCTGCTACCGGTTCTCGTGGTTTTGATTCGCTTTTTCAGAGCCGTCCTCCCCTTTGCCACAATGATGATCGTCTTAGGCATCATATGCGGAAGACTGGGCCCTTGTCACAGCAACTCACGCCCACCCGTAAGAAAAAAAGAAACGTCCATTCGGCGTAATCGCAAAGGTGACAGAACCGCGAAGATCAGCAGCTTTACACGCGGATCTATCCATCGCTTTCACTCCCCCTCCGATCGCTTTACAATTCATCTTCGGTAAAAGTGGAAATCCAACGCGCCAAACCTTCCATTTTTCTCGCCGGTCCCGGGAGCTACAATGGAACAAGTTTAATTGATTTGATTGTTGGAGGTAGCCGCATGAATAACGACTTTAATCCCGCTTTACAAACTGAGCCGGCCGAATCGCTAGGCCACACTTCGTCCTCGCTAAACGTATCCAACAGGCTAGAGTCCAGCCGCCCTTTTCTCGTGATTCTTTGCAGCGTGCTGCTTTTGTCATTCGGCAGTAAGCTGTATGAAATCATATTACCGTTGATGATGTATGACATCACGCATTCCTCCGTGGCGATGTCCAGTATGAAAACCGCCGAATTGCTGCCGAATTTCTTCTTCGCGTTGTTCATCGGCGTACTGGTGGACCGTGTCGACAAAAAGCGCTGGGTACTCTGGATGATCGGTCTTCAGGCGTTGCTTCTGATCGGATTCGTTCTGTTTTTCCGCTCGGGCACCCATGTGCTGCCGCTGTATTACACGATCGGCTTTTTGCTGATGACGTTCAATTACGGTTACTTCAACGCCCAGACCAGCCTGACCAAGCTGACCGTACCTACGCACCGGCTTACCTCGGCAAACGCCAAATTATCCTTTGCCGAAACGCTCGTCGGCATCATGGGGCCGGCGTTGTCGGCCATGATCCTGCTGCTGCCGGACATTTCCGACGGGCTGCTGATCACCGCGGGCTGTTACGGCTTGTGCATGCTTCTGTTCACCCGGCTCCGCCTGGAAGAGAAGCATGCCGATGGCGGAACGCGGCCCAGCTTGGCCAAGGCGTTTACGGAAGGCTGGACCGCCTTCAAAAGTAACACCCCACTGTGGATGATGACCGTCTTCGTCATCTTTCTGAATTGCAGCTCGACCGTGGTCAACACGACCGTGATTTTTTTCGCCAAAGATGAATTGAAGCTGTCTTCCTCGGGGTTGGCCGTCGTCCTGTCGGCAGCCGGAGTGGGGGGACTTGCGGCCAGTCTCTTCATGGGAAAAATGCGCCTGCGCCTCGGTCTCGGCAAACTGTACGCCGCGTCCATCCTTATCAGCGGCGCAGGTTATCTGCTGTTATTCCTTACCGACGGACTGCCGGTATTCTTAATCGCCTTGTTTTTGACCGGGCTGGGCTCGACCGTCCACAGTGTCTGCGTTTACTCCTTTCGGCAGGAGCAAACCCCGGCTCCGTTAATGGGCCGGATCGCGGGCATTACCGGCACTTTGTTCCGGGTCGGCATGCCGATTGCCGTGTATGCTTCCGGATGGATCATTGCCTGGTACGGCTCGGCGGTCGTTTTTCTAGGCTGCGCCGTTTGGAATCTCGTCGTACTGCTGGTATTGCTGCGGACCCGCTTGCGGGGATTACAATAGTCTGTAGACTGACCACTCTCTATATTGCCTCAATCGGACATTTCGCCTCGGCCGGGCGGACCAAATCCGACGCCTTGAAATTCCCCTAGCCGCCCTCTGCGATAGGTAGGTGCCTTTTGGGCACTGGCGTTGCATGAAACCTGACCTGGTGCCGCCTATTCGCAATCTCTCTTGCCGCCGGCTATAATAGCGGCGTTTTGGGCCGTTATTTCGACCCAATTTGCGTTTTAGGGAAAAATAGCGGCCAAAAAGGACCTTATTTCACTGATACGGGTCCAAAAATCAGGTTTCGGCCCGCTTTTCCCTAAAATAAGGCCCCAAATGACCGCTATTTCTCACCGAAGGGACAAATTCGACAAAATAACGCCTCAAAAAGCCCTTATCCTCCCGTCCGGCTGTCAAAAGGTCTCAGGCTACCGCTCGTTCAGCATCCACACCCCGCCATGCCGACCGCCAAAACGCAAAAATGCCCGACCGCCGCACACTCGGGCGGCAATCGGGCCTGTTTCCTTCACCTATTCGCTCTGTTAACGCTCTCTGACCCACACGGTCATTTCGCCTTCGCCCCGGTTGGCCCAGGCGTAGTACGGGATGAACTTCACCGGGTGCGGCTTCGTCCCTGGGACGGCTTCCGGGCTGTAGAGCCCGTTCGTCCAATCCTCTTCGCGAAGCTTCTCGGCCTCGGACCGAACGGTGACCACGCCGCCGAGAAGCTGTTCCTCCCGAACCGCCGTAAGCTCCGCCTCGCGAGGCAGCACGATCTCGTGCAGGTTGGCGCCGTTGTCGGCCTCCTCGAGGCAGTAGACGAGCGGGCCTCTTTGCAGCGCGACTTTTCCGGCGTTCGCGCGGACCAGCGGATGGCTGTAAATCCGCTGCACCGGCATTTCCAGATCCAGCTCCACAACATCGCCGGCCGCCCATTCCCGCTCGATCCGCACATACCCGTTTACGACGGTTTGATCGTTCAGCGGATAGGCCGAACCGTTGAGTTTGAGCGACGCGCGCTTGCACCAGCCCGGAATCCGCAACGCCAGCGCGAACGATCCCGCTGCCCCATCCGGCTCTACTTCCAGCCGAATCTTGCCGTCCCACGGATAATTCGACGCCTGCTTCAACTTCACTTTACCGCCGCCTACTTCCAACTGCGCCTCGCCGCCGATATAAAGATGAGTATATAGGGTGCCTTCGTGCACGGTATAAATATACTCGCCCAAGGAGGCCAACAAGCGGGCGACATTCGGAGGGCAGCAGGCGCACCCGAACCATTCCTGGCGTACCGGTTTGATATGGTCGTACTTGCGGTTGGCCCCTCCGCACGCTTTAGGGTCCACTTCCAGCGGGTTGACGTAGAAGAAGTGCTTCCCGTCCCGGGACATGCCCCCAACCACCGTATTGTACAAGGCGCGTTCCATCACGTCGGCAAACGGCGCTTCCGGCGAGATCCGCAGCATCCGTTGGGCGAAAAAGATCAGGCCGATAGAGGCGCAGGTCTCCGCATAGACCGTATCGTTCGGCAAATCGTAGTCGAAGGAGAAGGCTTCGCCCTGCGGCATGGAGCCCACGCCGCCCGTGATGTACATCTGCCGGGTGACGATGTTGTCCCACAGGCGCCGGCACGCGGCAAACAGGCTGTCGTCACCCGTTTCGGCGGCGACATCGGCCATGCCGGTCAGCATGTAGAGCAGGCGGACGGCGTGCCCGATCGCTTTATCCTGTTCCCGCACCGGGACATGGGACTGGCTGTATTCCAAATCCAGCGCCACATTGCCCGGCCAGTGGGTCTTGCCTCCGCGCTCCTCCAGCTGAATGGCATAGAAGCTCGGCTTCTGTCCCCGCTGATCCACAAAATAACGGCCGAGCCGCAGATAGCGCTCATTCCCCGTCGCCTGATACAGCTTGATCAAAGCGAGCTCGATCTCCTGGTGGCCGTCGTACCCCGCCAGCTTCCCCGGATCGGTGCCGAACACGCTGTCGATATGATCGGCGAAGCGGCTGACGACGTCGAGCAGCTTTCTTTTTCCGGTGGCCCGGTAGTAAGCTACGCCCGCTTCGATCATATGACCGGCACAGTACAGCTCATGGCACTCCGCCAGGTTGGTCCAGCGCTGCCCCGGCTCCTTGATCGTGAAATAGGTGTTGAGATAGCCGTCCTCCTGTTGAGCCATCGCGATGATATCGATCAAACCGTCGGCGATGTCCTCCAATGCCGGATCGGGTTTCGATTCCAGCAAATAAGCTACCGCTTCCAGCCATTTGGCGATATCGCTGTCCTGAAAGACCATCCCATAAAAATCGCCCTGCTCCAGCCCCGCCGCTATTTTAAAATTCCGTACGGCTCCGCTCGGTTCCGCACTGTTGACCCGGTCGTTCAAGGCGTCCCACTGATAGGGGACCACGACATCCCGTACCAGATTAATATAGTAACTCCAAAATTCATCCTGAATGTGCACCTGATGCAGCGGCACTCGAGCCGCGTAAGCCGTATTCGCGCTTTTGACCATCTTGGAGACTCCTCCTTTTATCGAAAAATCATACTGACAGATTTCATTCTAGCTTATATATTTAATAAATAATATAAGCGCTTCCAACCTGTTGTTTATAATATTTCACACAAACCAAGGAGGAGAGACCCGATGATCAAAGCCGCCGATATCGTTCATATTCCGGCCCCGCCCGCTCCCTATTTTCTGGAATGCGGTCATACGGTCTACGCCGCTGGAGACCAGCATCCGAACCGGAAAAATCTCGGCGTATTCGACCTGCTTTTGGTGGAGCAAGGGACCCTGTTTATTGGGGAGGAAGAGAAACGCTGGGAGCTGGGGCCGGGGGAAACGCTGCTGCTGCTGCCGGACCGCTACCATTACGGGTTCAAACCTTGCGAAGACCGCTGCTCCTTCTACTGGCTTCATTTCCAAACCGTATGTCCCTGGCAGGAATCGGCCGCGGGAAGCTTGCCGGCTCTCTATCAGCCTGAGGAGCATATCCGGATCTACGGGACGGCGCCTTATTCCATTCAGCTCCCGAAGCACTGGCATCTGCCTTATCCCGCTCAAACCTACCGCTTAATGGACAAGCTGCTTGCCTATACGACCGAGCGTCAATCGAGCGCTTATTGGTCCGGTCAACAGACGTTCGACGAACTGGTCCGCATGATGGACTTACGCCAACTGGAGCAGTATGCCTCTCCCGTCGTCACTGTGGCCGAACAGACGGAGGCGTATATCAAAAACCACTATCGTTCCGAAATTACCGGCGAAACCTTGTCCGAAGCCCTTCATTTTCACTATAACTACATAACGCGGTGCCTAAAGCAGGTTTACGGCATGACCCCGCATGAATATTTGCTGCACTACCGTTTGGAGCAGGCCAAACTGCTGCTGCTGAAAACCGAATGGCCGGTGTCCGAAATCGCCAAGTATGTCGGGTTCCGGCATGCTCCTTATTTCTCCAACCGGTTTACGATTAAGAACGGCTGTTCACCGCAAAAGTTCCGCAAACAGTACTCCCAATAAAAAAAACGGCCCGCCCTTTCACTTGGAAAGAACGGGCCGTTTTTGCGGCATAAACCGTCTGTTAACGATACACACTCATCGGCTCGTGATAAGGCACCTCGCGATACATTTGGCCCATGGTCTGCAAAGTTTGGTCCGGAGCCGTGGCCATCATGTACCAGCCTTTACGAACCATATAGTTCCATACCTCATAAGCCTGATGAGAACACATCCGGAACGCGTCCTCCAGAAAGACTCTCAATTGAACCGTCGAGCATTCGAAGGCGGACCAGGCATACTCCCGTCCGCTCCGCTTCAGGGTCAACAGGTACGAAGTCGCAATCCCCCTGTCGTCCAGGCCCGTCAACTTGACTTGAGGCTGGACCGGGGTGTAAGTTCCGGGGGTAGGCATGCCCGGTGTCATCGTCAATTGCGGTACGTTCAGTTGGTCCCGGGAACCGTGCCGGTTCGTCGCAAACTCCACTTTCATATTGTAATCCTGAACATGGACGGCGTAATGGCGGGAAATCATCTCCCGAAGTTCCGGATCCTGCGCCTGGTTTAGAAACAAGGCCATACTTTGGATGGAATTGGTGCAGCCGAGCAGGAGTTCGTTGAGTTCATGGGCTTCATGAGCGCCTAGAAGCAATGGTTTTCTTCCTTTCGTCCTGGGATTAGGATAGCTTCATCCTCGTATAGTGTCCCAACCCCTTGACGAAATATTCTTAGAAAAGCCCTACCGGTTCACAATCGTATTCAGCGAAGCGAAGGCCAGCGGGCCAAAGCCCTCCGAAGCTTCGCCGTGCGGCATGTTTATTTTGAACACATACCCTTGGCCGTCCACTTCTTTAAGGATGTACTCCTTGGTTACCTTCTCGCCGCCGGCAACCAGAAACAGCGACGCGTCCCGCATGGAAGCATGGATTTGTTCGCCTTTCCGCTCTTCGACCTTGCCGGTTTCGGCCATTTCTTGTTTGGCCTCCGCCGTAATTTGGTCCAGGCTGTAATCGGACGGCAGCTTGACGATTTCGACGAAATAATCGTTGTCGTAATCCATCTTTAACTTGTTCTCCTTAGCATCGAAGGTAAAGCCGTCAAAAGCGTATAAGGCATAGTCACTGCCTTCAACCAGCTTGGCGGTTCGTCCCTCCTTCATGCCCTCAAGTTCGACCTCAATGGTGCGCTCGGCCGGCAAATCCCCCGCGGAGGCTTGCCCGGCGGAGCCGGACTTGGACGGATTTTCCCCGCCCGTTTTGGCCAGTTTGGTGATCGTCTTCTGGATCAGGGAATCGTCTCCCTCAACCTTTTCCTCCACATATTCAAATTCGACGGACTCCTCCGGCTTTAATCCGGCGGCCAGTTCCTGTACATCCTGATTCAATTGGAAGGCTTCCGGGCTCCCATCCACCTGGATTTCGGCGGAATGATTGTCGATCAGGCCAACCCAGACCCCTTTTCCCTGCTTCGCTTCCATTGATGTCTCCGAGTCGTTCCGATTTGGTTCCGCATGGTCTGTGTCGGCTTGATTCGCGGGCGGAGCGGTCTTCTCCGGGGCGTTGTTCTTTCCGCTGCAGGCGGCCAGCGAAAGTGCGAGTACGGCCACTAGGGCGGAAATGAGCCATTTCTTATGTCTGATCAATAGTAACACCTCCATAAATACTGAACGAAAAATCAATGGAAATGTTTCAAATCGCCCCTTGGAAATGTTCACCACTTGTGTAACAGTTTATAATGAGAAATGCGCGAGGAGAGTATCGTTACAATTTCTTACTTTCAGACCGATAATTAAAATGAAAACTTATCAGTGAAGCGAGGTACATTATGGCAAAAATCGGAATCGACCTCGGAACCTCCAACAGCTTGGTGGCCCATTGGACCGAAAACGGTCCGGTGATCATTCCCAATTCGTTGGGTTCCCATCTTACGCCATCCGTCGTCAGCTTGGACGACAACGACGAAATTCTGGTAGGGCAGATCGCCAAGGAGAGAAGCATCACGCATCCGCACTTGACCGCTTCGACCTTTAAGCGCTACATGGGGACGGACAAGCAGTACCAGATCGGCAAATATTCTTTTTCTCCCGAAGACCTGTCTTCCTTTATACTCCGGTCTTTGAAGGCGGACGCCGAAGCCTATTTAAATGAAGAGATCGAAGAGGCCGTCATCAGCGTTCCGGCTTATTTCAACGACACTCAGCGCAAAGCGACGCTCCGGGCCGCGGCGCTGGCCGGTCTTCACGTGGAGCGTCTGATCAGCGAACCTACCGCCGCTGCGGTTTCCTACGGACTTCATCAGCAGGAGGCGGATACCCGGTTCCTTGTGTTTGACCTGGGCGGAGGCACATTTGACGTATCGATTCTCGAATTGTTCGAAGGCGTCATGCAGGTCCAATCCATCGCCGGAGACAATTATTTGGGCGGCGAGGATTTCACCGACATTCTGTTATCCTACTTTGTGGAGAATCAGGGCATCGACTTTGTGAATTTGTCGGGCAAAGCCCGGTCGGCCCTGTTTAAACAGGCGGAAACATGCAAAATCGCCCTGGGCAACGGCAATACCGGCGAGATGGTCTTTACCGAAGGGGACAAGACCTACCGGCTGACCCTCGACCGGAACCAGTACGAACAGCTGGCGGGCCAGCTTCTGCTTCGGCTGCGCAATCCGATAGAACGGGCCTTGCGCGACGCTTCGCTGGCGCCGAAAGATTTGGACGCGGTCATCCTCATCGGGGGAGCCACCCGGATGCCGATAATTAAGTCCGTAGTTAGCAAAATGTTCGGCCGCCTGCCTTACTCCAATATCAATCCCGACGAAGCTGTCGCTTTGGGCGCGGCGATTCAGGTCGCGCTGAAAGACCGCGACGCCAGCTTGCAGGAGATGATCTTGACCGATGTCTGCCCGTTCACGCTGGGCACGGACATTATTAAGCGGTTTGACGGCGGCCGGATCGAAGACGGCTATTTTCTTCCGATTATTGAACGGAACACTCCGATTCCGGTCAGCAAAGTGGATCGCCTTTATACCGTTCATGATAACCAGTCCGCGATTACCGTCGGCATTTATCAAGGGGAAAGCCGGCGGGTCGAAAACAATGTGCACCTGGGCGATCTGACCATTCAAATTCCGATGGCTCCGGCCGGTGAGCAAAGCATCGATCTTCGCTACACCTACGATATTAACGGCGTGCTGGAGGTCGAGGTCACCACGGTCAAAACCGGCGAGAAGAAAACGATGATCATCGAGAAGAATCCGGGCCAATATTCCCCGGAACAAATCCAGGCCCGGCTTGAGGAACTGAAGCATTTGAAAATCCACCCCCGCGACCGCAGCGAAAACCGCCTGCTGCTGGCGCGAGGGGAACGGCTATACGAAGAAGCCCTTCATGAAAGACGGGAATATATCGCTGACCTTATCCTTGAATTCGAACGCGTACTCGCCTCCCAAAACGAGCAAGAGATCAAGAAACAAGCCGCCCTGTTCAAGCAGAAGCTGGATTCGCTTGAAAGGTGGACGGAGTTTTAATGAGCTTTTGGAAGTGGCTGAAAATTAGCCCGACCACGGACGTAAAAGCCATCAAACGCGCATACGCCGCTCAGTTGAAACTTCACCACCCGGAAGATGACCCCGCTGGCTATCAAGCGCTGCGGGAAGCCTTCGATGCGGCATTAGCCTATGCCAAAAGAAAGGAATCCGCCGCCAAAAGCGAATCCGAGTTTAGCGGCGAGCCGGCAAACGGAGGGTTTGCCGGAATCCCTGCGGAGGCCCCCCCTGAGAAGGGGGGTCCGAAACTCCTCCGCGTGGTTTACGAACCCGATGTACATACCGAAGAAGAACCCGGAAAAAGCCCGCTGGTCCCACCCGTCCGCATACCGCCGCTGATCCCTGCGGATGATCCGTCCGAGCGGGAAACGACAGGCTGGAACCGCCGGACCTTCTTTCCCCCGGACAGCGACCAAGATCCGGAAGAACCGGGAGGGTCCGTCCTGGTTCCTCCGCCCAGGCTTCCGCTCCCTCCGCTTCCTCTGGATACGGTGAACGAGCAGGAACAAGGCGGCGGCTTAAGAGACCGGGCGTTTCCGGAAATCGAGAACGAAGACCGGCTTCCCTATATTCGGAACTGCCATACCGTGGCCGAATTTATGCAGCGGGCGGCGGAAATTTACGATTATTTTCCTGCGCGCATTTCCAGAGGGGAATGGCTTGAACTGTTGAATTCCGATGTGATGTGGAATATGAGGTTTAAGCGGGAAATCGCCGTTCAACTGCCGGCGTTCTTGGCTGAGCGGCGGTTCCTTCCGACGGAAATTTGGGAGCTCCTGGAGGCCTCGTTCGGCCTCGAAGAGATGCTGAACGAGGGGGATGCGACGAACGGATTCGAGCCTTCTCAGGACCCTTCTTTTACGGCCTATTATATCAGGCAGCTGCGAACCCCCGGACTCCGATACGAGCCGCTGTTGTCGGCCGAAATTCTCAACATGGATCTGTATCTGGATTACCGCGATAAGGGACAACAAGCCTTGGCCGAGAATCGGTTGGAAACCGCGGGAAGAGCGCTCCAGCAAGCGTACGCCCTTTTCCCGGACGATCCCGATCTGCTCCTTCTGCTTGGGGAATACGAACTTCGGGTAGGCGAGGATCGTCACGCCCTGGCCCGGTTTGAGCGCCGGATCGAATTGGCGCCGGAGGAATCCGACGGCTATGTTCAAAAAGCCCGCACCTTATTCTTTAGCGGTCGGTTCGCCGAAGCCGAGGATATATGCAGGTTCATTCTTGCCCGTTGGCCGGGACATACGGGAAGCAAGCTGCTGCTGGCTCAATCGCTGATGCATCTGGGCCGAGAGGGAGAAGCGCTGCATACCTATGAAGCGCTGTACGGACAAGCCGCCGCGTTCGCCAGTCAACCCCCCGCCGCCAAAAAACGGCCCGAGCCGCGGAAAACAGCCTGGACTCAAAACCGGAAAATCAGAAACCATGCTTTGGTGGTCCTCGTCTGCTTGCTGCTTATTGTTGGGCTTTTTATATATTCCAAATCCGATAGCGTCACCGGGGCACCCGTTCCTGTATCCAGCCTTCATCAATTGGAGGACATGGAGTCCGGCACCTTGGTCTCTCTGGAACTGACCGATCTGCGGGATCTTGAGTTGGGAAAATATACATTCCTAACCTTGAGGGATGAGGAAGTCGTCGCCTACCAGGACGCGAATTACGCTTTTCTTAATCCCGAGAAATACGGATCGGCGGATGCTCGGGTATACCAGGCGAATTTCGAAGGAAAACAACTCGCCGTGGTCTCGAAGCCTCTTTTGAGCGAGAATGAAGAAAGGACAGTTAAGGTGGCGGGGTATATCGATACGCTCGGTCCGGGGAAATTGCGAGACTCCCTGGCGGAAGTCCTGATCAGAGAAGCCTCCGGTTCGCGGGAATACGCGGAGCCTCTGAGTTGGGGAAGCGCCGGGGCGGCTATTTCCGGGGTGCTGAGCTGGTTCACGGCGGAAGACCAGGAGCTTGGGCCGGATTGGATCCCCCGGGTTATTGAAATCCGGAATCCGAGGGGGGCGGACAGCATCTGGCATTGCATGATGGCGATCGCGATTTGCGTAATTATCGGACTACGCAGCCTGATCCTCGGATACCTCGAATACGGAAGAAGTGTGAGGCGAAGAATATGGTTTTAAAAAAACGTGCCCTCATCGAGAAAATGACCGCTCCCCTGTTTATATCCGATCCGTTTCATGATGCGGGGATCGGAAACTTCCGCCATTTTGCGAGATCCTCCCGTTATTTTCATCATGATTGGCTCGATTTTTGGGGCGCCGATGAATCCTACCGTTGTACGGAAAAGCTGAAGTGGCTCCTGTATACGGGATACCGGGAGGACTTCAATCGGGCGGCGCACACCCTTTCCGGTCTGCCGGAGAGCACGCGCCGTGCCTATATTCGCAGCCTGCCGGAAACCGATCCGCTCAAGAACCGGATGATTCACGCCGGTCCGTATATGGAGACCCTCACCTTTTCGGGCATCGCCGCCTTTGACTATGCACTGTATCTGACCCTGTTTGTTTCGGCATCCAAAGTCGGTTTCCAAATCCGGGGCGAAGCCGACGTATTCCGCGACAAGCTCTTCAAAATCGCGTACGCCAAATACCGCAGCTGGCACGAATATTTTCAGGCCTGCATCGCCGGGATTTACTTTGTCCTCGCCCAGCCTGAACGCATCAGCGAGTTGGGCGGCAGGCACTATGCGTTTCTGCGGCAGCAGGCGGATGAACAGAACTCGCCGCGTTCACTTCATTGGAACGAATTAAATGCCTAATTTCGCCCGCCAACGACAAAGCGGCGCCCTTCCGGTCCATGACGGACAAAGGGCGCCGCTTGTTGTTAAGCTTCCGGCTGATCCGCGGTACCCTTGCGGGCGGCGGAGAGACATACGATGATCAAAATAAAGGCGATTAACGCCATAAACGGAATCGTCACGAATCCCCACCAGTTCAAATAGTCGAAATTGCAGGGAATCCCTACTTTGCACGGAAGCAGCCTGGACAGCGCCGGGATCTTTTGCTCCGCGTAGTGATATAGCGAAATGGAACCGCCGATAACGCTGAGAGGAATGGCATAAATGACGGCCGAACGGTCGTTCCGGTAGGCGGCAATCCCCAGAATGATCACCTGCGGGTACATAAAGATCCGCTGAAACCAGCATAACCGGCACGGTTCATAGTGCAGCACTTCGCTTAGATACAAACTGCCCGCGGTAGCCACCAGCGAGACCAGCCAAGCGAGATAAATGCCGTAATTCCTGAAAAAAGAACGCATCCGCCGATTCCTCCCCATTACTCGCCGATCGCTTCCTCGATGGCTTTCTTAAACTCGTCATAGCTGCCGACATTTCCGGCAAACTCCTGTCCGTTAATAAAGAAGGTAGGCGTGCTGTCGACCCCCAAGGCATCCCCCTTGGCGTACTGTTTGTCCACTTCTTTTTGATAGGTTTTGTTCTCGATATCTTTGCGGAGCTGCTCGTAGTCCACTTCAAGCTTAAGTTCCTCCGCCAATCCGACCAGGAAATCGACCGTGGCCCACTCCGTGCGTTCGTCGCCTTGCTTGCTGAAGATGGCGTCGAAATAAGGCCAGTAGGCGTCCTTGTTCTGGTGGTAGACGGATTGTACCGCGAGGGCCGCCGTCATCGAGTCTTTACCAATAAAAGGAAGGTTCATAAAGTAAAAAGCGGCCTTTCCTTGATCTATATAGTCGCTGACCAGCTGCGTCTTGATCGTTTCGTTGGCCATTTTGCAGGTCGGGCATTTGAAATCCCCGAATTCCACCACTTTCACCGGCGCGTCGCTTTGGCCGAGCATCGGCAGATTCTCGTAGTCGAACGAAGCAACCTTCGCCTTCGGCTTCGGATCCAAGGACAGCACAACGATAATCAATACGAGCAGAACCCCCACGGTGGAGAACCAAATCACCCGTCTCCGCCGCTGCTGCTGCGCCTGCCTCTCCGCTTCCGCTTTTCGCTGCGTCATGGCATTTCCTGTCTTTTTCGGTGGCACCCAAACCCCTTCTTTCTTCTAATAAAATAGTATAACTCCTAGATCATGCAACCATTCTAGTTACAAATGACAGATTCGTCAAGTTTGAGAGAGTTAGGGGTGTGGGGTTCAAAACCAACGGTGATTTCGCCTGTCCATGTTTCGGCGGATGAAGGAAGACGCAAAAAAACGGCGCAGCCATGAAGACCGCGCCGCCCTGACAACCAGGTCCGATACCCGTTTATTTCTCGTCCGCCGGCTCCGTCTCTTCGGCCGCATCCGGCGACGTCAGATCCGCTTCCGCCACCCGCGGCAGCACAATCGAAGCCAGCAATTCTTCTTCCGCTCCGACCAGCGTAACTCCCGCCGGCAAGGTCACGTCCGCGGCCGTCAGCTTGTCGCCGGTGCCCAAATGCGAGATATCCACGTCGATTTCGGCCGGCAGATCATCCGGCAGCCCTTCCACTTCCAGCTCCGTCGACTGCATCTGCAGGACGCCGCCTACCTTCGTCCCTTGAGCCGTTCCGGTTAGATTCAACGGGACTTTGACGCGGATCGGTTTGTTTTTGGAGACTTGTTGAAAATCGACATGTACCACTTTACCCGCGCGCTGCTGGATTTCCTTGATCAGAACCGGGTAGGTTTCCCCGCTGTCCAGCTTTAACTCGAACACCTCCGCCCGTCCGGTCCTGGAGATTTTGGCCAGCTCCTTGAAATCCACGTGAAGCGGCAGCGGCTCCGTGTTCGCTCCATAGATGACCGCGGGAATTCGGCCGCTGTCCCTTAACTGACGTAGGGATGCCCGGGTAAACGTCTCTCTTCGCGCAGCATCCAAACGATGTGTCTGATGATTCGTTGCCATACATGCATCATCCTCTCTAGAAAAGTTACAGTGGCGCGTACGCCAATAAATGCTATAAATATCTATTACCCTCTTTCTTGCTGAATTTAACAAGAAAAAGCGCAAAAATCGGGAGGAATTTTTACATAGAGTTATAATTTTTACACTGCGTTTACATAATGAGGCATTTCGTTTCCTGCCGGCATAGTAAAATAAAACTATAGATATAAAGTCCCGCCGTCGGAGTCTGCATATTAACGGGAAAATTTCCCGTTAATGTATCGTTCTTGGCCCCTCGACCGGATTTAACTGGAAAAACTCCATCTATTTCGCGGCCCTATTGCCGATATACGCAATTTCAGGCGAATTAACGGGAGGTTTTCCAGCTAATTTCCCTCTGCAGCTGTGTACACACCAAATTAACGGGAAGAATTCCCTTTAATTCGAATCAAACATTTAGCTGCAGGTCAAGCGTGTGAAAGTAACCCACCTTTACGCCGCTGTCTATTATGCAAATCAATAGTTCAACTAACATTAATTGTTTCTATTAAGAAAAGAGAGTTTTCAGGCAAATGGAGGTCATGCAGGAATGGCGCTTGCTGAAAATAAAAATAAAGGGTCCCGCTATTTGAACCGGGACTTGAGCTGGGTTGAATTCAACCGTCGGGTTCTGCTGGAAGCGAAGGATCCGGACACGCCTTTGTTGGAAAGAGCCAAATTTCTCTCGATCGTGTCCAGCAATCTCGACGAGTTTATGAGCGTTCGCGTGGCGGGCATTCAGGATCAAATCCGGGCGGGTTACACCAAAACCGACTTCACGGGCTATACGCCGGCCGGGTTGTATAAACGCTTGATTACCCGGGTTTCGGCTATGGTTGGCGAGCAGTACCGAACCTTCCGGGATTTAACCCGCCAGCTCGCCAAGGAACACATTCAATTCCTCAAATACGAGGAATTGAACTCCACCCAACGGAAGTCGATGGAGACCTACTATCACGACATTATATTTCCGGTGCTGACGCCGATGGCCGTGGATCAGAGCCGCCCGTTCCCGCTGGTTCATACCGGATTCGTGTATTTGGCGGTCGTTTTGGCGAGGGACCCCCTGCCGGCGCAGGGCCTGGAGGAAGAAGAACGGGAGCCTTATTTTGCAATCGTGCAAATCCCGTCCAACCTGTCGCGGATTATCCCTCTGCCGCATCATTCCAACAGCAAAAAGCAATCTTTTATCCTGATCGAAGAGGTCATTCAGCACCATATTCACACGCTGTTCAGCGGGTATACCCCGCTGGCCGTCCATCAGTTCCGGGTGACCCGGAACGCCGATTTGGCTTTGGATGAGGAAGGGGCCGAGGATCTGCTCGAGGAAATCGAAAAAGAGCTCCGCAAACGCCGCTGGGGGGCGCCCGTCCGGCTTGAAATCCAGAAGGGGATTCATCCTTACGCGCTGGAAGTGCTGCGGGAGGAATTTGAAATCACCGACGCGATTTTTCAAATCGACGGACCGCTGGACCTCGGCTTTCTCGGCAAGCTCCCGTCCGCGGTCAAAGGGTATCCGAAGCTCCGGTATCCGCAGATCGAGCCGGTCTATCCCCGAGAGTTCGAGATGAGCGAGGATTATTTCGAGGTATTAAAACAACGGGATGTCCTGGTGTACCATCCCTATGAAAGCTTTGAGGCCGTCACCGACTTTATCACCCAGGCTTCGGAAGACCCGGCGGTCATGGCGATCAAAATGACGCTGTACCGCGTCAGCGGCAATTCCCCGCTCATTCAGGCGCTGGCCCGCGCGGCCGAGGCAGGGAAGCAAGTCACCGTCGTCGTAGAGTTGAAGGCGCGGTTTGACGAGGAGCGGAATATCGCCTGGGCCCGGACGCTGGAAAAAGCGGGCTGCCACGTCGTATACGGCCTGGTGGGCCTGAAAACCCACGCCAAAATCCTGCTTGTCGTCCGCCAGGAAGGGCGGGACCTGACAAGGTATGTACATGTAGGAACCGGCAACTACAACGATATCACCGCGAAACTGTATACGGATATCGGATTGTTTACGGCGGATCCCGCAATCGGCGAGGATGCCTCGCAGCTGTTTAATCTGATTACCGGCTATTCGGAGGCCGACCACTGGAAGGCGTTTACGCTGGCGCCCACGGGAATGAAGGACCGCCTGTTCTCGCTGATCCGCCGCGAGGCGGAGCATGCGGCCGCGGGAAGGCCGGCGCGGATTATCGCGAAGATGAATTCCTTGTCCAATCAGGAGATGATCGACGAATTGTATGAAGCCTCCCGGTCGGGCGTCAATATCGATTTGATCGTCCGCGGCGTCTGCTGCCTCCGTCCGGGAATCGAGGGCTTAAGCGAACGGATTCGGGTCGTCAGCATTGTGGACCGGTTTCTCGAGCATTCGCGGATCTATTATTTCGAAAACGGCGGCAAACCGGAGGTCTGGTTGTCGAGTGCGGATTGGATGACCCGCAATCTGACGCGCAGGCTGGAGCTGATGTGCCCGGTTCTCAATGATGAAACCCGCACAACGCTCATGCAGGTGCTGATGCTTTCCCTGGCCGACAACGTCAAGGCGAAGCAGCTTGTTCAGAACGGCAAGTATGTCCCCGCCGTCCGCGCGCATCCGCCTCGCCGGAGCCAGTTCGACGCCCTGGATATCAGCAAGTGGAAGAAGGAATCAACTCCCACTCCAACCTGAGCTTCCAGGCCTTCTTAAAGCTTTTGGCCGCGCCCTCGAGCCGGCTCGTTTCCAGATAAGCCCGGCTGCGGCATTTTAAGCGGAGCAGTAATGCTCCGTCCTGCAGCCGGGCTTCCTTGATCTCCACGCTCTGCGTTTCGCTGGCATCCAGCGCGATCGCGATCTCGAGCAGCGAACCGAGTTCGCGAATCCGCTCCGGGTCGCCCTCCTCCAGAAGCCGTTCCAGTTCGCCATCGATTCCTTTCTTTCCGCCTCCCGCCGCGCAGTCGACGATCGCCGCGCACAGCACCGCTTCCCGATGGCTCAGGGCGCCCAGCGGCGCGTGAAGCAGCCAGTATGACGTATGTTTGTCGTACTGGTGATAGCGGATCGCTCCGCCGATTTTGTAGAGCATCGAAGAGGCGAACAGCAGCCGGCGCGTCTCCGCCGCCTTCTCCGGCGCGGGTCCTCCCGCTTCCATGACGGCGCTCAGCCGCTCGGCAAACCGGCTGACCTGCCGGAAATGGCCGAGCGGCGCCCCGGCATGGAAAGCGAGCAGGCCGTAGGCCTGCCGGGCCAGCACCTCCGCCGGCTCGGGCACCCCGATGCCGAGCGTATCCATCAGCAGGCCCTCGCGCAGCCCGGTCCCGCTCACAACGCAGCAAGCCGCGCCGGTATGGCGGAAGACGGTCTGCAGCAGGATCATCCCGGGTACGATAATATCGGCCCGGGATTTGGGCAGCCCGTCGAGCGCCTTGCGTTTCTCCAGCGGCAGGTAAGGCAGCAGATCGGCGTAATACGCCAGGCTTTCGGCATCCAGCCGATAGTGGTGCGCCAGCCGGACCGGGTACTTCCGCCTGCGCTGATCCAGTTTGCCGAGCGTCCGGATGGTGCCGCCAAGGCCGATCAGTTCAAGTCCCGGGTGTTCCGCAAGCCACTTATGCTCGGACAGCAGCCGCTCGATTTCCTGCTGCAGCCTGGCCGTATCGGCTTGCCCCCAAGGGTCCGGGCCTCCGTATTTCAATTGCGCGTTCACCGCTCCGATGGGCAGCGACACGCTGTGCTGCAACTGGCGATCGCGAAACAAAGTAATTTCGGTGCTTCCGCCGCCGATATCGATAATGAATCCGTCCTTCGTCTCCATCCCGGCGGCCACGCCGATAAATCCGAAGTACGCCTCTTGTTCCCCGGTTAAGATTTCAATCTCAAGTCCGGTTTCCGCTTTTAGGCGCTCCGCAATGCGCACGCTGTTGGCGGCGTTCCGGATCGCCGCCGTGGCGGCCACGCGTACGGTCCGGCAGCCGTATACCTCGCAGATTTCGCGAAACTGGGACAAGACGGGAACAATCCCGAGAATGGCATGCTCTTCCAAGATGCCTTCGCGGTTGATTTTTCCGCTAAGCCGGGCGGATTCCTTGTTCTCGTTAACCAGCCGGTAAGCCCCTTCCGGCGTAGCTTCGTAAATCGCCAGACGGATGGAGTTGGAACCGATGTCGATAATCCCCGTCCTCGCTAAGTTGTTCGTCATGAGTAGATTAGCTCCTGTTATCTCTTTTTAAGTTTTAAGTTCAAACCAGCCCGTGCCTTACACAGTAAGTTTTACCCTCACTTTATCCCAAATAAGCGAAAAAATAAACCGAAGCGCAAAAAAAACCGGCACCCTCAGGCGCCGGTTAAGTAGGAAACCCACAAAAATGTTGGAAAAGATGCAAATAAAATCGATGATTATTCGCCGATACCGCGTACCAGTTCGACGACTTGCTCCGCGGTTTGCATTTGCAGAGCCTGCTCGGCCAAAGATTTCATCTCCGCCTTGGAAAGCTTCGCAATTTGCGAACGGGCAGGCAGAATCGAGGTCGCGCTCATGCTGAATTCGTCAAGCCCAAGTCCGAGCAGCAGCGGGATCGCCGTGGCATCCCCGGCCATTTCGCCGCACATCCCGGCCCAGCGTCCTTCTCTGTGCGCCGCGTCGATTACCATTTTGACCAGACGGAGAATCGCCGGATTGTAAGGCTGATACAGATAGGATACCCGTTCGTTCATCCGGTCGGCCGCCATCGTGTACTGAATCAGGTCGTTGGTTCCGATGCTGAAGAAATCCACTTCTTTGGCAAACTGGTCGGCGAGAACAGCCGTCGATGGAATTTCCACCATGATCCCCAATTGGATTTCGTCGGATACGGCAACGCCTTCCGATACCAGCTTTTGCTTTTCTTCCAGAAGCAGCGCCTTCGCCTGACGGAATTCGTCCAGCGTGGCGATCATCGGGAACATGATCCGCAAATTGCCGTAAGTGCTGGCGCGCAGCAGGGCCCGCAGCTGAGTGCGGAAAATATCCTTGCGGTCCAGGCACAGACGAACCGCCCGGAAGCCCAGGAACGGATTCATTTCCTTGGGAAGATCCAGATAAGGCAGCTCCTTATCGCCGCCGATGTCCAGGGTGCGGACGACGACCGGTTTGCCTTCCATCTTCTCCAGCACCGTCTTGTAGGCATTGAACTGGACGTCCTCGGACGGCAGTTCGGTTCGGCCCATGTACAAAAACTCGGTCCGGTACAGACCGACGCCTTCGCCACCGTTCTCCAGTACCCCGGCGACATCGTTCGGTGTCCCGATATTGGCGGCCAGTTCCACATGGACGCCGTCCTTGGACACGGTCGGAACCTCGCGAAGCTTCTTCCACTCCTCGATTTGCCGGAGATATTGGTCGCGCTTGACCTTATACTCCTCCAGCACTTCAGGCGCAGGGTTGACGATAACCGTCCCGCCCAAACCGTCGACAATCACGGTATCCCCGGCTTCCACCCGGGACAAAACGTCCTTCGTTCCGACGACGGCCGGAATTTCCAAAGAACGGGCCATGATGGCCGAGTGGGAGGTTCTGCCCCCGATGTTCGTCGTAAAGCCCTTTACATACTTCCGGTTCAGTTGGGCCGTATCCGACGGGGTCAAATCCTCGGCGATGACGATCACTTCTTCGCCGATCTCCGCGGGATTGACGTATTTCAATCCCAGCAGATGGGTGAGCACGCGTTTCGTCACGTCGCGCATATCGGCGGCGCGTTCTTGCAAATACGCGCTCTTCATGTTTTCAAACATGCTGATGAACTGTTTGGCTGTTTCGTCCAGCGCGTATTCCGCCGAAACTTTCTCCTCGGCGATTTTATCGCGCACCGGCGTAAGCAGCTCCGGGTCGTTCAGAATTAACAGATGGGATTCGAAAATTTCCGCCTTTTTGGCGCCAAGCTCCTGCAGCGTGCGCTCTTTAATCGCTTCGAGCTCCTGCTGGGAAGTGGCCAGAGCCTGCTCCAAACGAGCAAGCTCTGCGGCCGGATCCTCAGCGTTTTTGCGCTTCACCGTATAATCGGGATGCTCCAGCTTAAAAGCGGCAGCGATCGCGATTCCCGCGGATGCGGCGATGCCGTCGATCTTAAGCATCAATTTCGCCTAACCCTTCGTTAACCATCACATCCGTGAGCGCTTGAAGAGCTTCCGCGGCACTGTCGCCTTCCACGATTAAAGTGATGTTATCGCCTTTTTCCAAACCGAGGGAAAGAACGCCCAGGATCGATTTTAACGTCACTTTTTTACCGTTAGCTTCAGCAAAAGCTTCCGCGTCTTTGAATTTATTAGCCGTGTTGACCAATGCCGTTGCCGGACGAGCGTGGATACCGTCTTCGTCAGTAATTCTGAATCTTTTTTCCATGTTGAATACACTCGCTTTCTTATTATGAATTCACCCTTATTGTAAGGGATCTGTAGTACCAAAATCCAATTTCCTCGGCAAATTGTCAAATTAGCGGATGTCGATAATATCGCCTTCGCCTTTTTTCAGGGCACCGCTTTTCTTCAAAGTAACCGCGGCTCCTTCGGGAAGATTCGAGAAAATAATCGGCGAAATGATGGAAGGCGCATGCTCTTTCACATAAGCGAGATCGACCTCCATAATCGGCTGACCGGCCGCGACCAGATCGCCCTCATTGACAAGCACCTTGAAGCCCTGCCCTTTGAGTTTCACCGTATTGACTCCAATGTGAACGAGCACTTCTTTACCGCCGTCGGACATGATGCCGATCGCGTGCTTGCTTGGGAATACGTTAAACACTTTGCCGTATACCGGTGAACAGATGTTGCCGTCCGCCGGAAGCACGGCGAAACCGTCGCCCGTCATCTTTTCGGAGAACACGGGGTCCGGCACCTGGGTTATATCCAGCAGTTCCCCGTTTACCGGCATCACGATATCCTCATTGATGATCGCATCGCCGTCCTTGGCGGCTTGCTGCTCGACTTCGGCCGCTTTTGGCGCGGCCTCCGCGGCGACATCCGGCTTCGTTGAAATCGCCGGCGTCCGGCCGCTCATGATGTCCGCAATCTGCGATTTAATGGTATCGGATCGGGTCCCGAATATCGCCTGAATGTTGTTGCCGACCTCGAGCACGCCCGAAGCGCCCAATTTTTTCAGCCGATCCTTGTCGACATCGGCCTTATCCTTCACCTCTACCCGCAGGCGGGTAATGCAGGCATCCAGGTGGGCGATGTTGCTTCCGCCTCCGAGCGCCGCCAAAATGTTATGCGGAAGCTCGTCCTGCTTCACCGCCGGACCTTTTCCGGCTTCTCCTTCGCCTTCCGGCGCCGCTTCTTCCCGTCCCGGCGTCTTCAAGTTAAACTTCCGGATGACAAAGCGGAAACCGAAGTAGTAGATCACGGCGAGAATCAGACCGACGATGATCACATACCACCAAGGAGTCCGACCCGGAATGACGCCAAAGATCAAATAGTCGATCAACCCGCCGGAGAACGTCATCCCGATTTTCACGCCGAGGATTTGCATCACCATGAAGGACAGGCCCGCAAATACGCAGTGTACCGCGAACAGGACGGGAGCCACAAACAGGAACGAGAATTCCAGCGGCTCGGTAATCCCGGTGAGGAACGAAGTCAGGGCTGCGGAGCCCATGATCCCGGCCACATACTTTTTGTGCTCGGGCTTGGCTTCGTGATAGATCGCCAGTGCGGCCGCCGGCAGACCAAACATCATGAACGGGAATTTACCGGTCATGAACGTACCGGCCGTAAAGTCAACGCCGTCACGGAGCTGCGCCATGAAGATTTGTTGGTCGCCGCGAACGAGTTGGCCCGCTTTGTTCACGTATTCTCCAAACTCGAACCAGAACGGCGAATAAAAGATATGGTGCAGACCGAACGGAATGAGCGCACGCTCCACAATCCCGAAAATGAACGCCGACAGCGTGCGGTTTTGCTCAAGCATGAAATGGGACGCCGAGTTTAGTCCCGATTGGATCGGCGGCCATATGACCACCATCAGCAGCCCGAGCAGGACGGATGTCGCCGCGGTCATGATCGGCACAAAGCGCTTACCGGCGAAAAAGCCTAAATAAGAAGGCAGTTCGATTTTAAAGAACCGGTTGTACATGCTGGCGGCCAAAACCCCGACGATAATCCCGCCGAACACGCCCGTGGCCAGCGTCGGAATTCCCAGCACATTCGCGTAAGCCGGATTGGTTCCGATCATGGACGGAACAACGCCGATCACGGTTCCCATCGTCACGTTCATGACGAGGTAACCAATGATGGCGGCCAAGCCCGCGACGCCTTCTCCGCCGGCCAAGCCGACCGCTACCCCGACCGCAAACAGAAGCGCGAGATTGGTAAAGACGATTTGGCCCGCGTTCATCATGACCGTGGCAATAGCGTGTACCGTCGGATTTTCCAAGACCGGAACATGTTCCAGAAACTCCGGACTTACCAGCATGTTGCCGATCCCAAGAAGCAGTCCCGCGGCAGGAAGCAGGGCCACAGGGAGCATAAGCGCCTTACCGACACGCTGTAAAACGCCGAAAAACTTCTTGAACATAAGTAACCTCCCACCTCATTCTTAAAGGTTCAGACAACAAAAAAGCATGAGCCAATGAAAGTTAATTAATCGCAATTACCGTAATCACGGTTATAATACCCCGCAATCCGGCGATACAATCAAAAAAACTTTTATCAACTCATGCCTGATCGAATCAGTAACACGTTGTCATGAAGTATGTTGTTGTTTACCGCAAAGAATTATAGCAGACCCTATTCGGTCATGCAACCCATTATTTAATATGGGGAGGGGCCACCCGGTGCAAATGCATGGTCAGATAGCTCACTTCGGCCCGGTAAACCGGCTGATTCAGCCTTTGTTCCATCATCAGGGTCAGTTTCTCGGCCACCCCGTACAGTACCGGATACTCCTGTTTGAGCAGACCGTCGAGTTTCTCGACCTCACCGACCTGCTCTCCCCGGCGAATCCGTTCGATGGCGAAACGCAAATGCGTCAGCAGCCGGGAATAATCCAGCGTGTTCCTCAAAATCGTAAACTTCAGCTCGGATTCCACGACATCCACCAGGTCGGCGATCAACTGGGTGTGTCCGCGTACTTCGCTGATATGACGGTTGGTCATCGCGCTATTGATATGAAGCGCTACAAAACCGATCTCGTCCTCGCCCAAATCGACCCCCAGATTCTGATGAATCAAACGAATCGCATATTCCGCCAGCTCGTATTCCACCGGATAGATTTCCTTTGTTTCATAGAGAAAAGGGTTGTGGAACGCCAGGTCTTGCTCCGCTCTTTTGATAGCAAAAGCAAGGTGATCCGTAAGGGCAATATGTATATGCTCGTTCAGCTCCGTTTGGGTCTTCCTGGAAATATACGTAACAATTTCGCCGATAATTTCGATCAACTGCTCATCGACGTGTGGAACAAGCTGTTTGTATTGCTCCTGCTCGTACCGGCTGGTCAAAATAAACATCTTCTCTACCGCTTCCAGAGGGATCGCGTCCCCCGTCTTCCGGTTAAACCCTATGCCTTTACCGATCACGACCACTTCGCCATGTTCGGGATGATGGGCAATAATGACGTTATTGTTCAGCGCTTTGGCCACTTGTATGCTGCTCACGATTGCACCTCATTTTCCTTGCATCGTTTGTATTCCGGAATGCTTATTACGCCTATTATAATCGACGGCTCTTCACCGTGCCAGACTTTATAGGGCTGCGAGTGCCGGATGCGTCCACGCGGCGGAGGCCATCCGCCGGGTCAGCATGTAACATTGTAACTTAAAACGGGTGAAGTATGAAACATGATTTTTCTTCCGTTGGCCTGAATTTGACTCGTTAGCAAAAAAAGCGCGGGCTGCAAGCGTCACTTCGCTCGCAACTCGCGCATTGTTTAAAATCGTCCTCCTTACCAAAACAGCCTCCTTACCAGACCGTTTTCTGCCGGTTAAGGGGTCTCTTGCGATGCCGCCGCGCTCTCCAACAGAACGGAGGATTTGCCCGCCGGGGCCGCGGCCGGGGCTTGGGCTTTGGCGGCGGCGCTAGCAGCCGCCGGAACCGCCTTGCCCTGGGTCAAACTTTGAATCAACCGATCCAGCTCGATGCCGGACACGCTCTTCAGCATTTCCGGCGCGGTCGCCATCAGCTCGGTAACATAGTTGCTGACCCGGGCGGCACCTTCGCCCTTACCGGTATCGACGACCGTAAGTTTATCGATCGTGGAAATCGGTGCGGCGATTTTGCCGGCGAGCTCAGGCAGCATTTTGACCACGATGTCCAAAATGGCCGCTTCGCCGAATTTTTGGAACGCCTCCGCCAGCTTCTCCTTGGCTTCCGCCTCGGCCAGACCGCGGAGCCGGATAATCTCGGCGTCCGCCGTCCCTTTCGCGCGCTCCGCATCGGCGATCGCCAAGCCCTCGAGGCGCTTTTGCTCCGCGGAAGCTTTGGCCTGCGTCTCGATGGAGTATTGGAGCGCGTCCGCTTCCCGCATCTTCCGCGCCTTTTCCGCTTCGGCGGCCTGCTCTACGGCATAGCGGTCGGCGTCCGCCTTCTTCTTCACTTCAGCGTCATATTGCTTTTGACGCACGACGATTTCCTTGTCCTGGAGATCGATTTCGCGCTCCTTCCGGACCAATTCGACCTTCATCTGCTCCTCGACCATCGTCTGCTTCGCCCGGGCTTCCTGAATGTGATAAGCCTGATCGGCTTCCGCCTTGGCGGTGTCCTGTTCCTTTTTAAACGAAGCCACCTTCAGCTCTTTCTCCTTTGAAGCCTCTGCGATATTCGTGTCCCGCAGCAGTTCCGCCTTCTGGCCCGACTCCTCAGCCAGGGCCTTCTGAATGCGGGCATCCCGCATCGCTTCCGCCTCGGCGATCTCGGCATCTCGCTTAACCGCGGCAATTCGCGGCTTCCCGAGCGCTTCCAGATATCCGTGCTTATCCCGCACATCCTTGATCGTGAACGAAACGATTTGCAGGCCCATCTTCTTCAAATCTCTCGCCGCTACGCCCTGAACCTCCTGGGCGAATTTATCCCGGTTCCGGTACACTTCCTCCACCGTCATGGAGCCGAGAATGGAGCGAAGATGTCCTTCGAGGACTTCCTGGGCTTCGCCCTTCAAAGATTCAATCGGCTTACCCATAAACTGTTCGGCCGCGGTGGCGACATCCTCCACGGAACTGCCGACTTTAATGATGGCGACGCCGTCCGCGGACACCGGAACCCCTTGCTCCGTATAGACCTCGGGCGTCATTACATCGAGCTTGTGGGACAGGAGCGACATAAACTCGGCCTTTTGAAAAATCGGCCAGATGAACGCCCCGCCGCCGCGTACGATTTTGATTTTCCTGCCGGACTCATCCTCGGAAATATTCTTGTTCCCCAAAAAGGAACCGGTCACGATCATAGCCTCATCCGGACTGACCGTTTTGTAACGAGCCCAGAAGGCCAGGCCAAGAATAATTATGACGGCAATCACAATTCCGGGGATCAACAAAAAATCAGGCATGTTTTCCAATCACATCATCTCCTCGTGTTAGATTGTGTTCTTCGAACTCCGATACGTGGACGACGCCGTCCTTCGCATCGACAACAACCACCAGGGTTCCCGCGGGGATATCGCGGTGGTCCCAACTTGCCGCCGTATGCAGCGTATTGCCGGAAACGAACTTCACCATAATCTCGCCGTACCCCTTGGACGGGATCGGCACGGTGACCTCCCCCAGCTTGCCGGGAAGTTCGGTATGAGAGTAGCCGATTGAGTTTTCGCTGTTTTCCATCGGTTTCACGTAGGCGAAGTAAATCAGTGCGGATAAGGCGATTGCGATGAGAACAGCCATAATTATAACCCCGGCATTCCCCATTCCCGTGTAGCGGTCGAGCAGAATCCCCGCGCCGCCGAAGGTCGTGACCGCCGAAGCCGTAACCACCGGTTTCAGAAAATCCGCGGAGAAGGCGTCAAACATCCCTTCCAGCCAGCTTCCGACCAAATCGCCCAGGATTGTACTGATTAAGGCGAAGAGCGCACCGCCTACAAAACAGCTCCAGAACAAAACCTCCAATTCATCCCCCCCTTTTGTTCAGCTATAACTCAAATCCCTATGTATGTGGTTACGTTTTATATTCGACAATGTTGCAGTTTTTTTCCTTCCTTTTACAGAAAAACGCCTCCCTTGGAAATCCAAGAGAGGCGCTAAAAGGTTTATTCCAGCTACAGAGACCGTTTGTAAATCTCCAGTACATCCTGTTTTTCAAGGCGGGCAAAATTACCGAACGGTCCGAAGCGGACCGCTTTGTCGGCCATCAGTTCCAGCTTACTGTCATCGATGGAATAGTCGGCAAGCCGGCTCGGCGCCCCGATGGAATTCCAGAACGCGCGAAGCCGGTCGATACCTTCTTCGGCGATGGCCTGATCGCTTTTTCCCGCCGGATCCACATCGAACACGTTGATCGCCAGCCGTTTGAAGCGGGCAAGGTCGTGATGCATCACATGCTTCATCCAGTTCGGGAACAGAATAGCCAACCCGCCGCCATGCGGGATATCGTAAACCGCGGACACCGCGTGCTCGATATTGTGGGTCGCCCAATCCCCGGACAGTCCCATGTTAAGTACGCCGTTCAGCGCCATCGTGCCGCAGTACAGAATCGTTGCGCGATGTTCGGTATTTTCCAGATCGGCGATCAGCTTCGGAGCCGTTTCGATCACCGTGCGAAGAATCGTCTCGCAGAAGCCGTCTTGCACCGGAGTATTCGTCTCTTTGTGAAAGTAATGTTCAAACACATGAGACATAATATCCACCATGCCGTAGACGGTCTGATCCTTCGGCAGCGTTACCGTGTTTTCCGGCTCCAGAATCGAAAAAGCGGGATAAGCGAGTTTGCTGCCCCAACCGAGCTTTTCCTGGGTCGCTTCGTTGGAGATGACCGAACTTCCGTTCATTTCCGAACCGGTCGCCGCCATCGTCAGCACCGTTCCCAATGGCAGCGCAGCCTGAGGTGCGGCTTTTCGCTCCGCAAAATCCCACATGTCGCCGTCATATTTCGCGCCTACCGCAATCGCCTTCGAGCAGTCCAGCACACTTCCGCCGCCCACGGCCAGCACCAATTCGATTCCCTTGCTCTTGCACAGCTCCACGCCGCGATGCACCGTGGACAGACGCGGATTCGGCTCCACCCCCGAAAGCTCGGTCACTTCCGCACCGATTTCCTGAAGCAGCGCCATCACTCTGTCATAGAGACCGCTCCGCTTGATGCTTCCGCCCCCGTAGACAAGCAAAACCTTACGGCCGTAACGCGGGACTTCCTCCTTCAAGGCAGGCAATTGGTCCTTGCCGAAGATCAGCTTGGTCGGATTATGAAATTGAAAACGCTCCATGTTTCGACGCCCTCCTAGTTTGAATTTAAATGCAGCATAACACTCTGATTATACTGCCGTTTCAGGCGTTAAAACAAACGCTTGGATCAAGATTCGCCGTATGTAAATACGGCCTGCTTCTCCTCTTCGGCCGTGAATATGCGCTGGGTCGGATAGGCGAGACGTACTCCTTCTTCTTCCAAAATCCGCAGGATCGCCAGATTTATCCGCTGCCGTACCGCCAGATGCTCGGCCCATACCGTGGACTTGGTGAAATAATAAAAGAAAATGCCAAGACTGCTTTCCCGAAATTCGGTGAACCTGACCATAATCATCTGAGGATCAATGTCGGGATCGCTTCTCAGCATGTCTTCCAGTCGCTTTACAGCGTTCTCCAGGCCGGTGCGGTCCGACTCCAGCGCTGCGTTCAACGTAAAGGTCACCCTGCGTTTGCCCATCCTGCTCCAATTCGTAATCGGCTGATCCGCCAGCGTTGCGTTAGGCACCGTGACCAGCGAATCGGCGAACGTCCGTATTCTGGAACTGCGGAAGGTAATGTCTTCCACAATTCCTTCCACCGTCGGCGTCATGATCCAGTCCCCGCGCGAAAACGGCTTTTCCGCTATAATAACGATCCCGCCCAATATATTGCCGAGCGTTTCCTTGGCCGCCAAAGCGACGGCAAGGCTTCCCAATCCCAGGCCGGCGGCCAGCCCGTTGATGTTAAAGCCCCACTCCGTCCCAACCGCGATAATGATAAGCAGTATGACGACAAACCGGACCACTTTGGACAAAAAAGGAATCAGCATGCTGGACTCGTCAAGACCGATTTTACGGCTCATGCCCTCCAGCAACACCGAGGAGGAAGCCGAGACCCTGTAAAGCCCCCAACCCGCGGCGATAATCCCGAGGGATCGGAATGACCGGTTAATCCAATACATCAAGGCGGGATGACCGTGCATCAGATAATAGGCGGCGATATAAGTTCCCGTGATCAGCAGAATAAATTGAACGGGTTTCCGAAACGATTTCGACCAGTCGATATGGCTCTCCTCGGGATGAAATCGGCGTTCGACCAGATAGAAAAGAGCCCGGCTTAACGGCTTGGCCAGAAACAAAGTCCCCGCCAAAATGCCGAACGAAATCAAAATGTCCCGCCATTTTACGCCTTCGGACGGCCCCGAAAACAGCCATTCCATACTCTCAATAATTGAACGCACCCCCTTTGGCTAAATCATTATTATAGCATACCGCACAGGGACGTCTTCCATCAGTGGGAATGAAAAAAGCGGACTGCAAAGGCAAACCATCCTTTGCAGTCCGCGATTATAACCGACCATGTACACCTATTCCAGGTAGCCCGCCGACCGGATAAAGCGACGGAAAGCTTCCCGGCCTTCTTCGCTCACCTTGAACACGCCGGCATGGCCCAAAATTTCCGCAAACTTGCCGCCGACCTCTTCCCGCAGCAACGCTTCCGCTTGTTCCGGTTCGAGTTTCGTCCCATGGCGTTCGATCAGCTCGCCGATCCAAGAAGCGTGCACGGATAGCGGATCGACTCCATCTGTGGAAAACGCCCGCTCCCGAATTTCGTTATCCCCGCTCAAGATCCCGGCGATATCGGCCAGTTCCTGTTTCAGGCGTCCCGGCAAAATCGCCAGTCCCATCACCTCAATCAAGCCGATGTTCTCTTTCTTGATATGGTGCATCTCCCGATGAGGGTGGAATATCCCTTCCGGGTGTTCCTCGTTCGTTCGGTTGTTGCGCAGCACGATATCCATCTCGTAGCCGCCGTCCGCACTGCGGCGGACGATCGGCGTGACGGTATTGTGCGGAACCCGGGAACCGTCGCTTTCACTGAAGGCGAGAATATCCGCCGCCGGATCGCTATACGCCTTCCATTTCTCGTACAGGTCGTCCGCCGCCTCCAGCAGCACGGCCGGATCCTCTGCGCTCAACCGCAGCACCGACATCGGCCAATGGACCAGGCTCGCCGTTACGCCGGCAAAGCCCGGATGGCGGAACGAAGCCACGATCGGAGCCTTCTCCAGCGGGAACGTGTGCCGGCCGCCCTGGAAATGGTCATGCGTCAGAATCGAGCCGCCGACGATCGGCAGATCCGCATTCGAACCGATGAAATAATGCGGGAAACGCCCCGTGAAATCAAGCAGCCGTTTGAACGTCTCCTTGGTGAGCTTCATCGGTACGTGATCGTGATGGAAGACGATACAGTGCTCGTTATAATACACGTACGGCGAATATTGGAACAGCCACGGCTCGCCGTTCAGCTCGAGCGGAATCACCCGCAGGTTCTGCCGGGCCGGATGGTTGAGCCGTCCCGCATAGCCGACGTTCTCCCGGCACAGCTGGCATTTCGGATAAACCGGCGGCGGAAGCAGCTTGGCCATGGCGATTTCCTTCGGATTTTTCTCCGGTTTGGACAGATTGATCGTAATCTCCATATCGCCGAAGCCGGTGGGCTGAGTCCAGTAAATATTTTGCGCCACGCGATCCATCCGGATATAATTGCTCGTTACCGACAATTTGTAAAACTCGTCCGTGGCCGCTTGAATGCCCCGGCTCTCCGCCGTTTGACGGAACTGCGCAATCGTCTCCGAAGGGCGCGGCATCAACAGGCCCATGATGCGGGCGTCCAGCAAATCTCGGTAGGTATCGCTGTCCTCGGGGATCAGACCGATGGCAAGACCGTAATCGATCAGCTTGTTAAGCGGCTCCTGCGGCCCCGCAAGCGGCTCTTCCTCGATTTTCCCGGCGAAAGGTTCGTCGAAGCCGAACAGCTCCAGCAGCCGGTTCCGAGAATAGTCCAGATCGTACCAGTCGATCATGCCTTGCTCCAGGGCATAGTGGATCAGCCGTTCGATCGCATATTGCGCATCCTGTCTTTGCATCACTTCAGCTTCCACAGTTCCTCACTCCTTATTTGTCGCCGTAGCCGTCGGGGTGATGTAGATGCCATTCCCAGGCGCTGCGGATAATATCATCGAGCTTGTTGCGCTTCGGCTGCCAGCCGAGCACCGATCTGGCCTTGTCCGAGGAGGCGATCAGCACGGCGGGATCTCCCTCGCGACGCGGGCTGACGACCACCGGGAAATCGCGGCCGGTCACTTCCTTGACCTTGGCGATGACCTCTTTGACCGAGAAGCCTTGACCGTTCCCCAGATTGAAAACCTCGCTGTCGCCGCCCTTCATCAGGTGATCGACCGCGCGAAGATGCGCATCCGCCAAATCGCTCACGTGGATATAATCGCGGACGCAGGTTCCGTCCGGCGTATTGTAGTCGTCGCCGAACACCTGGATGGATGGACGCTGTCCCAGCGCGGTTTGCAGAATCAACGGGATCAAGTGGCTTTCCGGCCGGTGATCCTCGCCGATCTTGCCGCTTTCGTGCGCGCCGGCGGCATTGAAATAACGCAGGGACACGTATTTGATGCCCAGAACCTGGTCAAACCAGGCCATCATCCGTTCCATCGTCAGCTTCGTTTCCCCGTAAACATTGGCCGGGTGGGTCGCATCGGTCTCTTCGATCGGCACCTTGTCCGGCTCGCCATACGTCGCCGCCGTCGACGAGAACACGATGCTGCGCACGCCGGCCTGGTCCATCGCTTCGAGCAGACACAAGGTTCCGTAAACGTTGTTATCGAAATATTTTACCGGGTCTTTCATGCTTTCCCCGACCAGGGAACTGGCGGCAAAATGAATGACCGCTTCGATGTCGTTCTCCGCAAACAGCTTGGCAAGCAGCGCTTTGTCGCGCAGGTCGCCCTCGTAAAATTTTCCGCCGAGCAGCGCCTCCTTATGGCCGGTCAGCAGGTTGTCGATCACCACAACCTCTTTGCCTTGATCCAGCAGCTCCGCCACCGTATGAGAACCGATATATCCCGCTCCGCCCGTTACCAGGATCGCCATATTAAACCTCTCCCTTCATCTCATGAACGCCGTTGCCGACGCCGCATACATAGAAATCGCCTTTAAGACCCGTACGCTCCAGATAAGCCGCTCCGACTTCCTGAACAAACCGCTCCACCGCATCCTCATGCACCAGGGAAACCGTACATCCCCCGAAGCCTGCCCCCGTCATCCGCGAGCCTAAGGTGCCTTCGATTTTCCGGGCTTCTTCCACCATCACGTCCAGCTCTTCGCAGCTTACTTCGTAAAGATCGCGAAGCGAGTCATGGGAATCGTTCATCAGCTTGCCGAATGCCGTCAGGTCGTTGGCGCTGAGCGCGTCCACCGATTGCAATACGCGGGCGTTCTCCTCCACGACATGCTTCGCCCGTTTCAACAACACTTCGTCCGCGAAACTGTCGCGAAGCTCTTCGAAGCGTTCCGGCTTCAAATGAGCGAGATACTGAATTTCCGGCTCCTCCTGCTGGACGATGCGCAAGGCGGCATCGCATTGTTCACGACGCTCGTTATAAGCGGAATCCACCAGCCCTCTTCGTTTGTTCGTATTGCCGATAATCAGCTTGTAAGCTCCGGTCCGGAACGGAACCAGCTTATATTCGAGCGTGTCGCACATCAGCAGGATCGCATGATCCCGCGCGCCGTTCGAAACGGCGAATTGGTCCATAATGCCGCTGTTAACCCCCACGTACTGGTTTTCCGCTTTTTGGGACAGCACGGCGATCTCCACCTTATCCGTCGGTTGGCCTTCCATGGACAACAGCGCGTATGCGGTCACCACCTCGATCGAGGCCGAGGAAGACAAGCCGGCGCCGTTAGGGATTTCCCCGTGGAAGAATAAGTCATAGCCGCTCGTTAAACGAATTCCCTTCTTGCCGAGTTCCACGATCACCCCGATCGGATAATCCACCCATTCGCCGGTTTTCTCTTTGCCCAGATCGTCCAGTCCGATTTCCGCCGTATAAGGCAAATTACTTGATGCAAATGTCACTTTTTGGTCGGCTCTCTTCCGGACGGCCAGCGTCGTTCCGAACTCCAGGGCGGCCGGGAGCACATAGCCTCCGTTATAATCGATATGCTCGCCGATCAGGTTGACGCGTCCGGGCGCGTTAAAGATACGTACACCCTCGTCGCTCCCTCCGCAACGCGATATAAACAATTGTTCCATTTCCTGCTTTTTCATTCGCCTGCACCCCATCTTCATGGAATCTTAACTTCTTGTACCTAGTATAAAGAAAACGCTTGTTTTTGATAATGCAACTATGCGAGAATAATATGGACATATGTGACCTGAGCCGAGAGGAGTGTTTCGATGCCCGAGAAAACTTACAGTGCCGCGGCCAACCCGGAAACGAGCGAAATGCATGGCCTCTATGTGCTTTTTGCCGGCGAAAGCCAGACGATGGCCGAGCACCGCCTGGGCCCCAAGGTATACGATTATTATCTTCTGCATTTTGTCGAACGCGGAAAAGGGAGCTTCCGGACGGAATTCGCCCACTACGATCTCAGCCAGGGCGACTGCTTTCTCATCCAGCCCGACCAGTTGGTAAGCTACGCCTCGGATAATGACGATCCCTGGGGCTACCGTTGGATCGCCTTTTCCGGCGAAAAAGCGCAATCGCTGATCGCGCGCGCAGGCTTTACCCCCAAGCTTCCGGTCTTCCGCTCGGGCGAGGCGAGCCGGATTCCGCTGCTGCTGGAATCCGTGCTGCAGGCGTTCCGCAGCAAGAAGCCGAGCTCCCATCTCGCCTCGCTCGGCTGCCTGTATTTGATCATGGCCGAAGCGGAGGAGAAACTCGTGCTGGAATCCGGTCTTCCGGCGGGCGAAACCGGGGTCCAGCGCATCGTCAAGCAAATGATTCATTATATGTCCAGCCAATACGCGCACCCCATGTCGATCGAGCAGATGTGCGCAAGTTTAGGATATAACCGCGCCTATTTGTCCCGCATATTCAAGAAGGAAACCGGGCTGTCTCCCGTGACCTATTTGCTGAAGCTGCGGATCGACAAATCCCGGCAGTTGCTCCGCGAACGCCCCGAGCTGTCGATCGAGCAAATCGCCGCCTCCGTGGGCATGGCGGACGCGCTGTATTTTTCCCGCCAATTCCGGCGTTTTCACGGGGAATCACCGAGCGAGTACAGGAAGAACGCCCCCGGCGGGCCGCACAACAAAATCACCCCCACCTCTCCGTAAACCGGCTGGAGGATGGGGGTGCTCCCGTAGCTTAATTTCGACCGGGTGGACCGAAGGGATCGGGTGGACCGAGTGAATCGAAGAGATCGAGTAGATCGAGTAGATCGCGTGTTCGAAGAGATCGAGTGAACCGAGCGAATCGAATCTCGGCCCTACGCCCTCAATTAATGATCCCCGTTCGTATTCAGAATCGTCTCGATCCGGGACAGCTCTTCCTCGGTAAAGTCCAGCTTGTTCAACGCCTGAACGTTCTCCTCGATTTGGCCCACCCGGCTGGCCCCGATCAGGGCGGAAGTGACCCGGCCTCCGCGAAGCACCCAAGCGAGGGCAAATTGCGCAAGACTTTGCCCGCGGGCCGCGGCCATTTGATTCAATGCCCTTACTTTGCGCAGCGTTTCCGGCGTGATCTGCTCTTCCTTGAGGAAGCCCGTGGAGCTCTTCGCCCGGGAGTCCTCCGGAATGCCGTTCAGATATTTGTTCGTCAGCAGCCCTTGAGCCAACGGACAGAAGGCGATGCTGCCGACGCCGTTCTCATCCAGCACATCCTGGAGTCCGTTCTCGATCCAGCGCTCCAGCATCGAGTAGCTCGGCTGGTGGATTAACAGCGGTGTGCCCAATTCTTTCAGAATGCGGCACGCTTCCGCGGTCTGCTCGGCCGAATAACTGGAAATACCGACGTACAGCGCTTTCCCCGACCGCACGATCTGATCCAGCGCCATCATGGTCTCCTCCAGCGGAGTCTCCGGATCCGGTCTGTGGGAATAGAAAATATCCACATAATCCAGTCCCATCCGTTTCAGGCTCTGATCCAGGCTGGAGATCAAATATTTGCGGGAACCCCATTCACCGTAAGGCCCCGGCCACATGTAGTAACCCGCTTTCGTCGAAATCACCAGTTCGTCCCGGTAAGGAGCGAAGTCCTTCTTCAACATCTGGCCGAACATCTCCTCGGCAGATCCTGGAGGAGGCCCGTAATTATTCGCGAGGTCAAAATGCGTGATGCCCAGATCAAATGCGCGGCGCAGCATTTCCCGGCCGTTCTCAAACGAATTGACGCCGCCGAAGTTATGCCACAGCCCCAGCGAAATGGCCGGCAGTTTCAGACCCGAGCGGCCTACCCGGTTATATTTCATAGATTCATAACGATCGTCGCTTGCCGTATAAACCATGCTATTCCCATCCTTCCCGAAGTGAGTTTCTCTTTGAAAAACATCATAGCTCGTTCCTTCCGCTTTGGCAAGAAACCGTTTTCTCGCAGCTTATCCTTTTCGGCGCAGCCGGTAGAGCATGGCAGAGCTGCGCGATGACTTTTACAGCAAAGCTGCGCGATAACTTTTACGATGAAACTTTTTCGCTGTGCCCTGCCCTTTCGAAGCCTGATCCCCGCGCTAACGGAAATAATAGCGGCTATTTCGCGAATATTCGCCTTATTGGAATTCTAACGGAACTAGTAGCGCCTATTTGGACTCTTCCCCGCCAAAATGACCCCATTTTGCTGAAATAGCAGCTACTGCGTCCGTTAGATTTCTCATTAGGACAGATTGGACGAAATAGCGGCTATAGTTTCCGTTAGAAATTTGGCCTGAGCCCGGACAGGACCGGACAGAACTGGCCGGGGCGAGACAGGCTAGCGCAGAGCACAGAAGAGCTTCGCCATAGCGCAGAGCATGGCAGAACTGCGCGATAGCGGAGAACACGGAAGAGCTGCGCGATGACTTTACAGCTAAAGCTGGCGAGAACCTTTTCGATGAAACTTTTTCGCTGTGCCCTGCCCTTTCGAAGCCTGTCCCGCGCTAACGGAAATAATAGCGGCTATTTCGCGAATATTCACCTTATTGGAATTCTAACGGAACTAGTAGCGCCTATTTGGACTCTTCCCCGCCAAAATGACCCCATTTTGCTGAAATAGCAGCTACTGCGTCCGTTAGATTTCTCATTAGGCCCGATTGGACGAAATAGCGGCTATAGTTTCCGTTAGAAATTTGGCCTGAGCCCGGACAGGACCGGACTGGTTAGCGCAGGGCGAGACAGGCTAGCGCAGAGCACAGAAGAGCTTCGCCATAGCGCAGAGCACAGAAGAGCTTCGCCATAGCGCGGAGCACGGAAGAGCTGCGCCATAGCGCAGAGCATGGCAGAGCTGCGCGATAGCGGTGAGTTCCCATTCCCCCACTGCGTTGGCAGCCGGGCGGCTAGGCGTCAGAGGAAGCCTAGCGCTCGAGCAGATCCGCGACCCGCCCCATCACGGCGCCGATCGGCTCGGCGATCAACAAATCCGCACGATCATCGTATGAAGTAGCCGAAGCGTTGAGCAGCACGATCCGGCGGCCCCCGAAATAGCCGATCAGCGAAGCGGCCGGGTATACGGTCAGCGAGGTGCCGCCGATCAGCAGCAAGTCCGCCTCCGCCAGCGCTTGGACCGTTTCGGTAATCACCCGGTCATTCAGGTTTTCCCCGTACAGAACGACATCGGGTTTAACAATGCCGCCGCAAGCGGAACACGCGGGAACGACGGACGGGCTGGCCATGACTTCATCCAGCGAGTGGAACTTACCGCAGTCCATGCAGAAGTTGCGGTGAATGGACCCGTGCAGCTCAAGGACGCGGCGGCTTCCGGCCGATTGATGGAGCCCGTCGATATTTTGTGTGACCACGGCTTTTAGTCTGCCTTCCGCCTCCAGATTCGCCAGAAAAAGATGAGCCTGGTTGGGCTGCGCGTCCCGGTGGATCATTTTTGATTTATAAAAATCAAAAAACACTTCCGGATGCCGGTTAAAAAACGGACGGCTCAAAATTTCCTCCGGGGAATACGGCGATTCCTTCTCCATTTGATAGATTCCGGCCGCCGAGCGGAAATCCGGAATGCCACTCTCGGTAGAAACCCCGGCCCCGCCGAAAAAGACGATATTGTCGCTCTCTGCGATCCATTCCGCTAACATGGCGATTTTGGCTTGCGATTCTTCTTTCATTCGTTCTTCTCCTCCTTGCTCTTCCTACTAATCCGTCCCATAACCAGCACTACTGGTAACTCCGTAACAGAAGTTCGTAACCCCGCCGTCAATACGCCTCCAGGCTGCGGTAGCTGGAGATGATGCGATCGGCATCCAGCAAATAATCCGGGCCTCCGCCGTCCGGCGCGATGCCGATGGTAAGCGCGGCGCCGGCTTGCTTGCCCATCGTCATATCGGCATTGCTGTCTCCGATGACGATGCATTCCTCCGGCGCGATTCCAAGTTCCCGCATCGCGAGAAAAGCCATCTCCGGATCCGGCTTTCCCTTCGCTACCCGGTCCCGGCCGACCACGCTTTGGAACCGGTCGCGGAAGCCGAGCCAGTCCAGATGCTTCAACGCCTCGGAGGTCGTGTCCGACGTGACAACGCCGAGCCGCAGGCCCGCTCGTTCGCACGAGTTCAAAAAGTCGTTCAATCCGGGCATCGGCTGGGCGCTTCTGTGTTTCTCCACCTCCACCATCGCGGATACGCTGAATTGCCTCACCTGAACCAGCGCTTCATTCCACGGCACGCCGGCCGCATACAACTGCCAGGCGAGCAGCGCCGTCATCTCCTCCTCCGTTCCCATCGCGAGCGGGCCGGTCTTGTCATATCCGATAACCTGCCCCTCGGCGTTGTATTGCAGCCCGATCAAACGCGGTTTCGGAACGGACAGCTCCGCCCCGAGCACCCCGAGATGGGCGACGAGCAGTTCGGTTAGCGTTTGCGCCCAATTCCCCCATAGCTGCAGGAAATCGAGCAAGGTCCCATCCTTATCGAACAGAATTCCCCGGCAAGGAACCGTTTGGTCGTGAATGCGGATCGCAGGCAACGGAGCTCCCCCTGTCTTTTTTCAAGTAGTTTCCCAAAAAACGAACTAAACCTTGATAACTTATAAAAACATTGTACTCCGACGACGTTCGGGTGACAAAGTCTCCCGCCTCCGAGTTTTCATCGGATGGTCACAAAAGCAATGGATGACAGCGCTGTCAAATGTGATTATTATCACAAGCATTTAAGGTCATTCATCGTATTTTATTTATGGAATCATTATTTTAAATTTTTAATTTTTGTGTTCTCGTTGTTTAGCCGCTTCTAATAGATCGACCAGATTGACACCAGCAGGAAGGAGATTGCGTATGTCGGCACATCAGCTCCAATCCAGAGGGGAGACGTTTTTTCTCAATTTGCGCTTTCTGCTCATCGTCTGCGTTTTTGTCGGCAATGCCATTGAACCGATGATTACGCGAATGGAGGGACTTCATGTCCTGTATTTATGGATCTTCACCTTTCATATACCCTTGTTCGTTTTTGTGACGGGGTATTTTGCCAAGTCCAACCTGACCGGAACCGCCGGCCGTAAAATCATGGTGCAGATCGGCTTGCAGTACGTCATCTTCCAATCCTTATACTCGGTGCTGGATCGGACCGTCTTTCATGTCCCGGACATCCACCATTCCTTTTTTGCGCCCTATTTGCTGCTCTGGTTTCTGGCCAGCCATCTGGGTTGGCGGCTTCTGCTGCTGGCGATGCGCAAATGGTCACCGCGTCAACAGATCGCTGCGGCCGTTACCCTCGGGCTGCTGGTCGGCTATCTGCCGCTGGACGGCACCTGGCTGAGTGTTTCGCGAACCTTCGTCTTTTTGCCGTTTTTCATCGCAGGCTACCATTTCTCCTTTGAAGCCTTGAACAAGAAACTCACCCGCAATGTGCGGCTGGCCGGAATCGCCCTGTCCATCGGCCTGTTCGCGGTGATCCTCATCGGCGGAAACCGTCTGGTCCCGGGCTGGCTCTACGGGAACATGACTTATATGCAGCTTCAACATGAAGAATGGTATGCGGGCCTGTATCGGCTGGCCTTGTATGGTCTGCAACTGGCCGCCGGTACGGTATTCCTCTCTTTAGTGCCGAAGCGCGAGAGTCCGCTGACGGATTACGGCCGCCGGACGCTGTACGTCTTTCTGCTTCACGGCCTTCTCATCCGCATCGCTGCGGCATCGCCGTTGTACGGTCGGCTGGAGGGCGCCGTTGCCGGAGTGGCCGTCATCTTGGCCGCCATCGGGCTGACCCTTCTGCTCAGCCAGCCGTTGATCCGAAAATGGACCTCATTCGCGATTGAACCTCCGGTTCAATGGGTACTAAATTTGGAGCGTAAAGCCTTCGGCGGCCTGAGGGCTGTCGGCAAACACCAGTGATTAGAGGAGTATGGAGAATGGTGGTTAAAAAGGACCAAATCAGTCCTTTTTTTCTTTTTTATGTTAAATCTGGTTTCAAGCTAGCTTGCGGTGGTAAATAACTGTTACGAAGCACCACATCAAAACGACCTAAGGAGTGATTGGCATGGCACAGGAGAAAAGAAAAATGAGCCGTGAAGAAGCAGGCCGTTTGGGGGGGCAAGCTACCGCCAAAAACCACGGTAAGGAATTCTATCAGGAGATCGGTCAAAAAGGCGGCGAAGCCACTTCCCGAAATCATGACCGTGAATTCTATCAAGAAATCGGTCAAAAGGGCGGCGAAGCCACTTCCGAAAAACACGACAAGGAATTTTACCGCGAAATCGGCCGCAAAGGCGGCGAAGCTCGCAATAATAGCAATAAATAACGAAGCGGCCATCCGCCGTTTCTTCCCACGGAAGCCCCGGTACTCGCCGGGGTTTCTTTTTTCTGGTTGGTAGAAAAACCGGGTTATATATGGTAGACTTTAAAGAAAACCTTTAGCGGTGTAAAGTTCCAAAATCTTTTTTTATTATATTATTTCAAACGTGGGGGGATCCAACATCATGACAGCAAAGAAAATGCGTTCAGACATGATTAAAAAGGGCTTCGACCGCGCTCCTCACCGCAGCTTGCTGCGGGCGGCAGGGGTGAAGGACGAAGATTTCGGCAAACCGTTCATCGCGGTCTGCAACTCTTATATCGATATCGTTCCGGGCCATGTCCATCTGCAGGAATTCGGCAAAATCGTGAAGGAAGCGATCCGCGAAGCCGGCGGCGTACCTTTTGAATTCAACACGATCGGGGTGGACGACGGGATCGCCATGGGCCATATCGGGATGCGTTATTCCCTGCCGAGCCGGGAAATTATCGCCGATTCGCTGGAAACCGTCGTTTCCGCGCACTGGTTCGACGGCATGGTCTGCATTCCGAACTGCGATAAAATTACGCCGGGAATGATGATGGGTGCGCTCCGCGTCAACATTCCGACCGTCTTCGTCAGCGGCGGGCCGATGAAAGCCGGGGTCGACAGCAAGGGACGCAAGCTTTCGCTCACCTCGGTATTCGAAGGCGTCGGCGCTCACCAGGCCGGACAGATCAGCGATGACGATCTGCTCGAGCTTGAGCAATACGGCTGTCCGACCTGCGGGTCCTGCTCCGGCATGTTCACGGCGAACTCCATGAACTGCCTCGCCGAAGCGCTGGGCCTCGCTCTTCCGGGCAACGGAACGATTCTTGCCGTAGCCGAAGAGCGTAAGGAATTCGTCAGACAATCCGCGCGCCAGTTGATGGAGCTGATCAAGCTCGACCTTAAACCACGCGATATCGTGACGCAGGAGTCGATCGACAATGCCTTCGCGCTCGATATGGCGATGGGCGGCTCCACCAATACCGTGCTTCACACACTCGCGCTCGCGCAGGAAGCCGGCATTGACTATCCGCTGGAGCGGATCAACGAAGTGGCCAACCGGGTGCCGCACATCGCGAAGCTGGCACCGGCTTCCGATCTTTTCATCGAGGACGTTCACCGGGCCGGCGGCGTAAGCGCCGTGCTCAACGAACTGTTGAAGAAACCTGGCGCCATTTACGGAGACCGGATCACGGTAACCGGGAAGACCATTGCCGAGAACGTGGCGGGTGCCGAAATCCTGGATCATAACGTCATCCGCCCGATCGACAATCCGCATTCGGAGAAAGGCGGTCTGGCTATTCTGTACGGCAACTTGGCTCCGGAAGGTTCCGTCATCAAAGTCGGAGCGGTCGATCCTTCGGTTGGCGGCTATCATAAAGGCCCGGCCATCTGCTTCGACTCCCAGGAGCAAGCGCTGGAAGGCATCGCGAACGGCAAAGTGAAGGAAGGTTGCGTGGTCGTTATCCGCTATGAAGGACCTAAGGGCGGACCGGGGATGCCGGAAATGCTGGCCCCTACCTCCCAGATCGTCGGAATGGGCCTGGGCGCCAAAGTCGGCCTCATCACGGACGGCCGTTTCTCGGGGGCTTCCCGCGGTATCAGTATCGGCCATATTTCACCGGAGGCTGCCGAAGGCGGACCGATCGCTTTTGTCGAGGATGGAGATATCATCGAACTCGATTTGAACAACCGGAAGATCGAGCTCCATGTCGACGAAGAAGAACTTGCCCGCCGCCGCGCCAACTGGAAGGGCTTCGAGCCGAAAGTGAAGACCGGGTACTTGGCCCGTTACTCCAAGCTCGTGACCAACGCCAGCTCCGGCGGTGTTATGAAAATCTAAATCAGACGATTCATTATAAAGAACATGCGCCCGCAGGAAATTCCTGCGGGCGCTTTTTTTGTAGATGTTTGGCATATTAGTGCGATAAGACCTTAAGGGCAAGACACGCTGGCGTTCAATACCGGTTCTTCTTCCGGAACAACCTCCGGATTGCCGTTCATTTTTCGTTTGGAATCATCCTGCATATAGTGGCTGACCAAATGATCGATAGGCATCACGATGAGCTTCGGAACCAAATGTTCGGCCGACTGCTTCAATCTGGCCCCACCCTCGGGATGGACGACCCTCATCAAAAACTTGAGATAAAGCCGCGACGAGCTGGCGAACCAGCCTTTGGGGAGATCGGTAACCGTAAACCCGAACTGCTCCGGTCCCTTGTTGATCATGCTGACGCCATACAATGCCTTGACATCATGCAAATCCGGATGATTGGCGATATGATCCGCCAACTTCGGCAGTTCCTTCTCCATGCCGCGAACCATTTTGATTGCGAGCTGGACCGGCGATTTCGAACGGGAGCCGAATTCATAAAGCCTCTTATTGTCAAAGTGCAGTTCCATAATCCGGTCTCCGCTCTTCAATTTGACGCCCCCGTTCATTTCAACCGGTTCCCCGTGATACGGCCGAATCCGGAAATGCAGAAGGGGATTCTCCTCATTGGTGGATTGTAAGTGGAACAGTTGGTGAAACACCTTTTCCCAAAGCAGCCACAACGAGACCACTATTTTTTTGGAGCGTGAAGCCGGCTTGGCCCCGCTTCTGGCGGCCTTGTCTCCATCAACCGGAGCAGGACCGCCCTTTTTTTCAAGTTTGGCGGTTTCGGTGATATGGATCAAATCGTCGATCCGCACGCTTTTCAGACCCTTCCGGTCCGCCTCCGTCAAGACCCGCTCCAGGGCGATCAGCATTTCCCCAGGGGCTCCCCGGTTTGCCCCTAATGTCGAACCGCAGTCATGGAGCAGAAATACCTCGCCGCCCCGCAGTTTCTTCATCATCCGTTGGGTCAATTTGTCCGCTCCGATCCGCACCCGCCAATCGCTGAACATCGCCGACCAGAGAACGATCTGGGTGTCGCCGCGTTTGGCGAAATCGAACAGGTTCACGATCCCCCAAGGCGGGCGATAGTAAATGGACTTAACACCCGTAACGGCCTGAATGATACCGCTCGTTTTCTGGATATGCCTCTTGACGGTGGCCGGTCGCATCAGCCAATTGGTTTTATGGATGTAATTGTGAATCCCAATCAAATGGCCTTCTTCATGCATTCTTTTAATGAGATCGACGTTCTTCTCGGCATTGGAGCCCACAACGAAGAAAGTCGCCTTGGCATCATACCGTTTCAGCAAATCAAGCAATTGAGGAGTATAGACCGGGTCGGGACCGTCATCGAAGGTGAGGGCGAACCTGCTGTCGCTAAGCCCCCGCCGGAAAACCCGAAACCCGAAGAGCCTGGTGATCAGGCCGGGTATAAACGCATAAAGCGATGAGATATAAAATAACCACAGCAGCAAAGTCTCCATGTGCTTTTCCCCACTTTTCTATGATCATTGACTTTGTCATGCACTAAAACATAGCATCCCCACTATTTTATCACACCCTCCACAGAATTAGGGCCATTTTTTTGGAAAAGTGGTCGAATGTCCCTCTGATCCGGCCACGGATTCGTCCTGTGCGGCTAGCAGATCCATCACTCTGCGAAAAAGAGCGGCAGCCTGATGCGGAGAGCCGGTGGGGCGGTTCTGTACAAGCACGGCTACGGCATACCTGGGGCGGTCCTTTGGGCCGTATCCGATAAACCATTGATGGTTTCGGCTGCCCCTCCCTTTTCCTGTTTCCGCGGTTCCCGATTTACCGGCCAGGGGCCAAGCGGCCTGAAGCAGTGAGCGCCCCGTACCGTGGTCGTCGGTGACCGACAAACGCATCCAAGCTAGCAGAGTTCTGGCGGTTTTAGCCGAGATGCTCGCTTCCCGACGAGCAAAACGGTGAACCGGGAAATCGGCCAGAATCGTACCGTCTTTGTATTGTATCGAACTGACCAGCCGCGGAGAGGTGACTTGCCCGTCATGCAGCAGAGTAACGACCAAATTTGCGGCTTGCAGCGGGGTCATCAGAACATCCCGCTGGCCCAGCGCCGTTTGCGCCAGCACCCCGCCGTCTATTGTTCCGGCAGCCCCGAACACGGCGCCCTTCTCCTCCTGGTCGATCTGCCATAGTGCTTCTCCGCCCATAAACGCTTGGGCATTCCAGCCGATCCTCCTGTTCAGCCCCAAAGCGGCGGCGGTTCTCTCCAGATCGGACGCGGTCAGTCGTTCCCCCAAAGTCGCAAAAACAACGTTGCAGGACCGGGCAAATCCCTCTTCCAATGTAAGGGAACCATGCCCGTCTTTTTTCCAGCAAGCCAATCCGTATTTGCCGTAATGCCCTGAACAATGGAACCTTTCTCCGGGATGGGTCACCCCTTTCTCCAAAGCGGCGGCCGCGACCACCGTTTTAAAGATGGATCCCGGAACCGCCGCCTTGACGGCACGGTTGCTCCAGTCCCCGCTTTGGATATCCACATGGGTTGGATCAAAAAACGGCCGGGATACCATTGAAATCACATCGCCTTGCTCAGCGTCCAGAACCACGACCGCGCCCTCGCGGATTTTCATGTCCTCCGTCAGCTTTTCCAGACGCCGCTGAATATCCAAATCGACCGTGGTGTTCACTTGAACCGGGAAATAGCGGTTCCCTGAGCTTACCGCTCTTGTTCCGATCCCGTCCATGGCCCGTTTTCGGCCATCCACAGTATAATAAACCCGGGTTTCCCCGTCTCCTCGTAAAAACCGGTCCAATGTTTTTTCCAATCCCGAAGCCCCTAATTGCAAATTTAAAGGAAGCTGACGCTTCGACGGATTTGCGGCCGCCAGCTTCCGTACTTCATCGGGGCGCTGGCCCGTAAAGCCCAGCCACTGTCTCCCGTTTCGTCCCCCGGCATGGCGCTCAAGATAAGGAAGAAGCTCAAATCCTTTGACGACGGGCCACGTCAGCGATTCGGGCCGCGCTGGCTTTCCTCCTCCGACTTGTGCGGCCGGCCAAATATATGGTTTCTGCAGTCCCATCCACAATTCGCTCAAATGCTTCATATCGGTGCCGAGAAGACCGGCCAGTTCCCCCACAGACTTCCTTGGAGGCAACTCGGATAAGGGAAACAATGTCGGTTTCCAGCGTATCTCCCCGGTAAGGAGCTTCCCGTTTCGATCGGCGAAGTGCCCCCTGCCGCTATCCAATTCAACGCCCTCCTCGCGCTGTCGCACCGCTAACTCATTCATCGTTTTCCCCGCCTTCGTTACCGGGACAAATGCTGCCGTACACTGAATCCAAGCCACCCGAACGGCAAAAAGCACAAAGATTCCTGCGTAAAGCATTAGAATATAAAATATGCGTTTCTTTACGGATAATGACATGTTCGCCAGCCTCCATTCCACTCTCCCATTATTTCCTGGGAAAAGTCCCTTCAACCCGGAGAGAGGTGAAAACGCCGCATCTTTAACTAATCATCAGTCTCCGCAAAAAAAAGGGCCGCCAAGACAAACATGTCCTGACAACCCGCTAATTCTGCGTTCCGCTTATATCTATTATACGGTAAACTTGGACAGCGAATCCTTCAAACCATTGGATACATTCTCCAGCTTATTCGACAACTGGACTAACTGCTCTCCAACCGTTTGCTGTTCACTGCTGAGCGAAGCCACCTGCTCGGAAGTCGCGGAAGATTCCTGAGCGACGGCGCTGACGTTGCCCATCGCTTCGGACAGCACAGTCTGGGATTCGTTCAACTCGTCGATCGATGTCGTTACCGTATCCAAATGGCGGATAAAGCCTTCCATCTGCTCTTGAACGGATACGAAAATCTGGCTCGTTTCTTTGACCGAATTGATTTGTTCCTGGAATAAAGGACTTGCCTCCGACAGCGCTTTAACCGTTTCGTTCATTTCCTTCTGAATATTGTCGGTAATTTGGCCAACCATCGTAATCGATTGACGGGATTGGTCCGCCAACTGACGAATTTCATCGGCGACGACCATGAAACCGCGCCCTGCGGCCCCCGCGCGAGCGGCTTCAATCGTGGCGTTCAAGGACAAAATGTTGGTTTGCTGCGTAATGTTCTGCATGACATCTAGCACTTTCAACACGGAAGACGTACTTGCTTTCAACGCATCCACCTTGGCCGTCAACGCATTTATCATCTCTACGGTCATATTCGTCTTATCCAGCAAGCCGTTCAGATAGCCTGTCCCCTGCTGGCTCGATCTTTCCACTTGGTGGGCGGATTGTTCCATTTCCTTGTTGGCGGAAATAACCAGTTCCATTTGGCGCGTAATGTTCTCGGTCAGCGTGTTGCCGCGCTCCGCCTCATTGGCCAGGCTCGTCGCACCGTTGGCGATTTCCTCCGTTGCCACGGCGATCTCTTTGGCCGAAATCGCCGTTTTGTTGGAGGCCTGGGTGAGTTCGGTAGCCGTATCCAACACATCCCTAGCCGACTGGTTCGTCTGTTTCACGAGGCTGGTAATTTGCTCCATCATGACGTTAAAGCTGGTCGTCAATTGGCCGATTTCATCTTTCGTATTCAACTGCATCCGAACATTCAGATTGCCTCTTGCGCCTTCTTCCATCAGGTTCTTCAGCTTGGCGAGCGGATAAGCGATCATGCGAACCATCCACATCGCGAGCAGAATCGTGATAATCGCAACTACAGCTGCCGATATGTAAGTCACAAGCAAAATCCCGCGCGCATCCTTGGTCAGTTCAGCGGTACTCACCGTACCTACCAGTTTCCATCCCGTTGAAGCTTGGGAATTAAAGACGGCCAGAACGTCTTGTCCGCTTGCATTTTTCGTAATGATGCTGCCGGTTTTCTTGTCTCCCGCTTTTGTTAAATTGATTCCCGTCGGCTTGCCTTCATCGCCTCCCGCGGAAGAGCCGACCACGACATTGTCGGAGGTCAACATTTGAATTTCCGAATTTTTCCCGAGGCTGATTTCTTTCAAATAGCCGTTGAGTACTTCCAGATTGATGTCTGCGACCAGAACAAAACGCTTCATGCTGTTGACGCTTTGCACCGAACGGACGAGCCGGAACACCTGCGTCCCTCCGCTCTTCTCCGGAACATTCAGCCATTGCACGCTAGGTCCCTTGGCCGCTTCCGCAAACCACGGCTCCTTCCGGGCCGCCTGAAGAAATGCGGAATCCGCGCTGCCCGAGCTGACATCCTCAATCATGTTGTCCGCCGACATCATGTAAACGGCAACAATTCCTTTCGTGGAAAACGTGATGCCGTTTAACCGGGTTCTTAATTTGTTCATGACCGTAAAGCGATCGTAATCCGTGATGTTGGACAGCGAAGCTTCCGTAATCGCTTTCTGCATTTCATCATCCAGGAACATTTGCTGCAGATTTTCTTCATACTTGCCAAGAACAACGTCCAATTTCTGCGAAGTTTGAACGATCGTCTGCAGATTGGAGCTTTTGGCGTTCTCCTGAATCGTTCCTTTCGCCATCTGATAAGAGATTATACCGATCGTCAGGACGAAGAACATAATCGCAATAAAGAAGATAAGGAATAAACGGACGCCTACCGATTTGCTCGGGTTCAGTTGTTTCGGCAGTTTGCTTCCCAAGGCCGACCAGGTTTCCCCCCCAAAGGCTTTCTTGAAGGTGCTCCTGATGTCCTCATAGCCCTTCTTTCTTGATTCCTTGTTGTTGCTTTCTCGGTTCTCTTTCTTCGGAACCAGACCCATTTCCATCACCCACCGCTTAGATTAGTTGTTGCACCCACAAACCTAGGCTTGTGGTCTTACTTTTTACGTCTACTTAACATTTCGCGTCACTTACATCATTCGACGGCAAGCAAGCATCTCCTCTTTAATATCGGCATAATCCGGCCATGAATTTAAATTTTAATGAGAAAAATGAAGGCGAATCTTAAAAAAGGGACTTTTGGCCTAATTCGGACAAGACAAAAAAAAGCCGGAGAGTTCTTCAACTCCCCAGGCTTTCGTAGAATTTACACCCATTTATTTCTTTTTACGCATCATATCGAAATAGGAAACCGGCTGATCCACCTTAATTTTCACTTTTTGCAGCGGATGCCGGGCCGCGTCCAATTCATTGCCGTCTTCGTCCCAAATCGCGGTAACGGTCTGCTTAAAGAACGTGCCGCCCGGGCCGAAGAATTCCACTTCCTGGCCGGGCTTAAAGTGATTGCGCTGCTGGATGACGGCCATGCCGGTGTCCGCGTCATAATCCATAACCAGGCCGGCAAAATCGTAAGGCGCGGCCTTCTCCTCCGGCTCGTAAATATGGTCCTCGTGATCGGGAGTATCATAGAAAAACCCGGTATTGAGCGGACGATTCGCCGCCTTGTTGATCTCCTCGACCCACTCCGGCTTCAATACGTAATTTTCCGGATCGTCCATGTAGGCATCGATCGCCTGGCGATAAACGTTAACGACCGTGGCCACGTAGTGGATCGATTTCATCCGCCCTTCGATCTTGAAGCTGTCCACACCGACGTCGATCAGATCGGGGATATGTTCGATCATGCATAGATCCTTCGACCCCATCGTGAAGGCGTTGTCCTGCTCATCGAATAGCGGCAGCTGGTTTACCCCAAGCTGGAACTGATGCAGCACGGGATCTCCCATCGCTTCCTCTTCGGAAATCCATGCTTCGTCCGGACGTCCATCTTCGAACAGGTCGTATTTCCAGCGGCAGGATTGGCAACAGCCGCCCCGGTTCGAATCCCGGTCGGTAAAATGATTCGACAGAACGCAGCGTCCCGAATAAGAAGAACACATCGCCCCGTGAATGAAAGCTTCAATTTCAATATCGACGTGCTTCTTAATCTCCTCAATCTCTTCCAGGCTCGTTTCGCGGCCGAGAACGACGCGCGGGAGGCCTTCTTCCTTCCAGAACTTGACGGCCTGCCAATTCACCGTCGATTGCTGGGTGCTGAGATGCACCTCCAAGCCGGGAACCGCCCGCCGGGCCGTATCCACGATGATCGGATCGGCGACGATAACGGCGGAAATCCCCGCGTCATACAGGTTGCGCAGATACTCCTCAATCCCCGCCAAATCCTCGTTATGCGCATAAATATTGGTTGCCACGAACACTTTGGCACCGTATTTTTTGGCAAATTCGACCCCTTCGCGCATTTCCTCAAAGCTGAAATTATCGGCATTGGAACGAAGGCCATATTTCTGTCCTCCGATATACACGGCATCCGCCCCATAATGTATCGCGAATTTCAGTTTCTCGAGATTGCCTGCCGGCGCAAGCAGCTCGGGCTTCTCCAAACGGTAACGTTTTCCCGTGTATTTCCGGATATGTTTCTCCGCGGTTTGCATCTTCGTTCACCTCTTTGCGTGATTATGCATGGCGATGCATGCGAATGATCAATAAACCTGTTCTTTGTAGAAAAAGCCAAAAGACAATTCCCGCTCCGGATCTTGGACCCGGCGGATGCTCTCGATCCAGGCCTCGTCCATTTCATATTGGTCAGGGTCCGCGATGTACGCATCGATCGCCTTGCGGTAAGCTTGAATGACCACTTTGTTGTACGCCGGGCTTTTGAGCAGCGTTTCGATTTTGAAACTCGCCACACCGGCCGCCAGCAATACATGCAGGTCTTCCAAAATACATATATCGTCCGAGCTCATAATATGCGTGCCGTTGTCATCCTCGTAAATCGGAAATTTCTCTTCTTTCCGTTCCGCCTCGATGAGGAACAACCCTCGCTCTTTCCCCAGATCGCCGCCCTCTACCGGTCGTCCCTGATGCATCATATAGCTCTGGACCAGCCGGCGTTTGGAATGGTAGATATTCGTCATGCCGTGAACCTGTACCTCCGCCTCGACCTGCAGGTGGGGCTGCATTTCCGTAATTTCGTCCATGTTCAGCTCGCGGGCCAGTACGGCGCGGGTAGCGCCTTTGCTCCCCCAGTAGTTCGCGGTCGAATAGTTCGTCGAGGTCATTTCGGCGTTCCAGTGCAATGCGATTTGCGGGGCAAGCTCACGTACCGCTTGAAGCACTGCGGGATCGCCGAACTGAATGGCGTCCACGCCGGCCTCGCCAAGCGCCTTGACATAATCGCGCAGTTCCTCCAGTTGGTCGTTATGCAGCAGTTTGTTGACGCTGACGTAAACCTTGGCACCGTGTTTATGGCCAAGCTGGACCGCCTCAGCGACCTCATCAGCCCGGATATCCCCGGGCAAGCGCATGCCGTATCGGGTCTCGCCGATTAAGACGGCGTCCGCCCCTGCCTCAAGATAGGCCCCGATCTCCGCTAATGAACCTGCGGGAACGAGCAGTTCCGGTTTGTAACTCATGATTATCCACCCCAGTTATTTGGCCGTAGCCTTGCTTTTCTCGATGTTCTTCAGATGCTCTTTATACGTTTTGGCAAACAGATGCTCTCCGCTGCCGTCCTTTTTGGTCACATAAAACAAATACTCGGATGCTTTCGGCTCCAAGGCGGCCTCGATCGATTTCAGGCTGGGAGCCGCAATCGGGCCCGGGGGCAGCCCTTCGTATAAATAAGTATTATAAGGGCTATCTACGCTCCGCAAATCGGAGTGCAGGAGTCTTTCCTTCGGTTTTCCGAGCAAATACTGCACCGTCGCATCGATTTCCAGCTTCATCCCCTTGGCCAACCGGTTATAGATCACGCCGGCCACAAGGGCTCGTTCGGAGTCGACGACGACTTCGCGTTCCACCAGCGATGCCACCGTCATCAGCTCATTTAAATCGACTCCCCGTTGGGTCAGCTTCTCGCGGAAATTCGGAATTTGGTCGAGGCGGTTTTCCGTTTCTTCAAACATCCGCTGCACGATATCCGCTTCCGTACTGCCTTTCTTCAGCTCGTACGTTTCGGGAAACAGATAGCCCTCAAGCTTGTAATTCAGCTCACTTCCCTCCGAAAGATCCGCTAACAAAGCGTTATGAATCCCCGCCGGCGTCTTCGCCAAGCTCAGGAAAGCTTCTTTGTCCGCGATCCCCTGCTCGGCCAGTCTGTCCGCCATTTGCTCGACGGTAAAGCCTTCCGGAATCGTAAATCGGATCATCTCTTCCGCCACTACGTCTCCCCGATTGAGCTTGGCGATGATTTCGTCGTAAGTCATGCCCGGCGTCAGCTCATAAGTCCCCGCCTGAAAACGGCTGCCTTCGGATTTCCATTTCAAATAGGAAAGAAAGAGGAAGGAATTTTTGATCAGTCCCTGATCCTCCAGCAGATCCGCAATTCCGCCCGTACCGGTCCCGGGTGCGATCGTCAGCTTGACGGCTTTGTCAGACGGTTTCACCGGCTGCATTCCGTTATAGATATAAACTCCTCCCGCCGCGACGGCAACCATCGCCAGGACAAGGAGAGACATCAGCCATTTTAACCCCTTCTTCAATCACTCAACCCCTATTCGTTTCCGTAAATATGAGAACAATTCAAAAAGAGCGGTTATCCCGCCCTTTCTTGGTTCCGATCTATAGTAACACAATCCGACCTCCCCGGTCTATTCCGGGAAGGTCAATTCATCGTACAGCTCCGATACGTTCTCCCATTCCTCGTCATCGTCGATGGTAACGAGTTCCAGCGAACCGTCCGGGGCAGCGACCAGTTTCAAAATTTCGGGTTCGTCGTCGGCTCCGCCGTTCTCAAGGCGAAGGACCACATACGTAGAGCCGGCGATTTGAAATTCCTTCTCAACGTTGTAATAGGATACTTTGCCCTCTTCGTCTTCCAATTCGACTAATGGACCGAAGGCGTCTTGAACACGCGTGGACCAAACAACCTGATCTGCGGAAAACTCAGTCACGGTCATCCTCCCCGTCAAACTCATCGATCAGCGTATTGAAGGTTTCCTCGACGATTTCCCATTCTTCATCGCTTTCGATCGTGTACAGCTTCAGGTCATCCCCGTCTTCCTCGTAACGGAATGCGTATACTTCTTCGCTCTCGTCCTCTCCTTGTTCGGCGGAATCCAGAGGAACGACCATCATATACTTCGCGTCCGAACCGTCGACTTCGAATTTCATGATGACTTCGAATTCTTCTTCATTGCCCTCTTCGTCGGGGATATAAATAATTTCCGGTTCTTCTTCATGGCCGATACGATCTTTAGACATGTGTGATCACCCTCACCTTTGACTCTTCGAGTCCAAATAATTTTGCAGAATCAAACTTGCGGCCATCTTGTCGACGACCCCTTTGCGCTTCTTCCTGCTGACATCCGCTTCGATCAGCGTGCGCTGCGCGGATACCGTAGTTAAACGCTCATCCCATAAATGAACGGGAATCTGAAGACGTGTCTTCAGTTCCTCGGCAAAGGCCATGCATATTTCACCTCGGGGTCCCACACTGCCGTTCATGTTCTTCGGAAGCCCGACAACGACTTCCTCGACTTCATGCTCGGATACCAGTTCGGCGATCCGGTCAAGTTCGCCGCCTTCACGCCGGCGTTCAATAACCGTAAGGCCCTGGGCGGTCCAGCCAAAGGCGTCGCTCACCGCGACGCCGATCCGCCGATCCCCGTAATCCAACCCTAAAATTTTCATGCAATCTCCTAACGATGGCCTGCAAGATAATATCTGACCAGCTCTTCGATCAGCTCATCGCGCTCTTTCTTGCGGATCAGGCTTCTTGCGTTGTTGTGGCGCGGAATATAGGCCGGGTCTCCCGACAATAAATAACCGACCATCTGGTTAATCGGATTATAATCCTTCTCTTGCAGCGCCTCATAAACCGCAAGAAGAATTTCCTTCGCCGACGCTTCCTGTTCGTCGCCGGCAACGTTAAACTTAACGGTTTTATCCATGGAGTCCATGATGACACCTCGCTTCTTCAGACCGGCGCCATTTGTCCGGCTGATGTTCTTCCTGTATTTACTATACCATATCATGGGCCCCATAAGGAAATTTTGGATAATCCCGCTTTAGATTTTGAGAAAAGCAACAATTTTAGGCCTGCGCGGAAATCCATTGCTCCGGCAATTTCAAGGCTTCGTCCAGCTTGGAAACGTCCTTCCCGCCGGCCTGCGCCATATCGGGGCGCCCGCCTCCGCCTCCGCCGCATACGGCGGCGACTTCCTTGACCAGCTTTCCGGCGTGAAGCCCCCGCTTCACTTCTTCCTGCGGAACAACCACGACGAAATTCACTTTGTCGTCCATCGCCGCACCCAGAACGATCACCGCATCTGGCAGCTTCGCCTTCAACTCGTCAGCCAGCCCGCGCAGCGCGTCCATGCTTCCGGCTTGAACCTTGGCGGAGAGAAGCTTCGTCGCGCCGACGGAGACTACGTTGTCCGTCAGCTCGCCGGCTTCGATGGCGCTGAGCTTGCCCTGCAGCGATTCGTTCTCGCGGCTGAGCTCCTTAAGCTGCGCGTATAAAGCGTCGATACGCTTAGGCACGTCGCCCAGATTGGCTTTTAACAGGCCGGCGGCTTGTTTCAATAGATCAAGCTGGCCATCCATAAAGAGGTACGCTCCGCGGCCGGTTACGGCCTCGATGCGCCGCACGCCGGACCCGATCCCGCTCTCGCTCACCAGCTTGAAGAGGCCGATTTCCGCCGTGTTGTTGACATGGCAGCCGCCGCACAGCTCCAGGCTGTATTCGCCGACTTGAACGACGCGGACGATATCGCCGTATTTCTCGCCGAACAGCGCCATAGCCCCCATCGCCTTCGCCTCATCGATCGGTTTCAGTTCGATGACGACATCGAGGGCGTTCCAGATCTGCTCATTGACGCGGCGCTCGATTTCGGCCAATTCTTCCGGCGAAATGCTGCCCAGATGCGAGAAGTCAAAGCGCAGCCGCTGCGGTTCGACCAGGGACCCGGCTTGATTGACATGCTCGCCCAGCGTTTCTTTGAGCGCCTTGTGCAGCAAGTGGGTCGCCGTATGGTTTTTCACGATATCCCGGCGCATTTCCCGGTTTACTTCCGCCTTTACCTTCGCGCCGCTCCGAAGCTCGCCGGAGGTGACGCTCACCTGATGGACATGCTGTCCATGAGGCGCCTTGAACAGCCCCTGCACCGCCGCGGTTCCCGATTCGCCGGAGATCGTCCCCCGGTCGCTCACCTGACCGCCGCTTTCCGCGTAAAATGGCGTGCGGGCCAGAATCACCTGTCCCGATTCGCCGGCGCGCAGCACCTCGACAAATTGATCCTCCGAGATCAGAGCGACGATTTCGGTTGTAACTTCAAGCTCATTATATCCAACGAAATCCGTTTTAGTCGTAAAATCGGAAAGGACTCCGCCCTGCACCTTCATGCTGCCGCTGTCGTTCCGAGCGGAACGGGCGCGCTCGCGCTGCTCTTCCATCGCCGCCTCAAAGCCTTCCCGATCCACGGTGAGCCCGTGCTCCGCCGCAAAATCTTCCGTCAAATCCAGCGGGAACCCATAGGTGTCGTACAATTTGAAAGCGTCCGGTCCACTGATCTGGGTCCGTCCGGCCGCTTTGGCTTCCGAGCTCATTTCGGCCAGGATAGCCAGTCCGTCCGTCAGCGTTTCATGGAACCGCTCTTCCTCGGAGTGGATGACCTTTTCGATAAATTCGCGTTTCGTCACGATATCGCCGTAGTACGAACCCATAATCTCGCCCACGGTCTCCACGAGCTGGAACATGAACGGCTTATCCAAGCCGATCAATTTGCCGTAACGCACAGCGCGCCGCAGCAAACGGCGGATAACGTAGCCGCGCCCCTCGTTGGAAGGAAGGACTCCGTCGGAGACGGCAAAAGTGACCGTACGGATATGGTCGGCAATCACTTTTAAAGCGACGTCCGTTTCTTCGTTCGTGCCATAGGTTGCCTTAGCCAGGGCGGCCGTCTTGGCGATAATCGGCTGGAACAGATCGGTGTCAAAGTTGGAATTCACGTTTTGCAGGATCGAAGCAAAACGTTCCAGGCCCGCGCCCGTATCGATGTTTTTGTTCGGAAGCGGCGTGTAGCTGCCGTCCTTGTTATGGTTGAACTGCGAGAATACCAGATTCCATACTTCGAGGAACCGTTCGTTTTCTCCGCCCGGATAGCACTCCGGATCGGACAGATCGCCGTACGCCTCGCCGCGGTCATAGAAAATTTCAGTACACGGACCGCATGGGCCTTCGCCGATATCCCAGAAGTTATCCTCCAGCTTAATGATGCGCTCGGCGGGAATGCCGATCTTTTCATTCCACAGCTTGTACGCTTCCTCGTCTTCCGGGTACACTGTCACGGACAGCCGTTCCGGATCAAAACCGATCCACTCCTTGCCGGTCAGAAATTCCCAGGCCCAGGTAATGGTCTCCTCCTTGAAATAATCGCCGATGGAGAAGTTGCCGAGCATCTCGAAAAACGTATGGTGGCGCCGCGTCTTTCCGACATTCTCGATGTCGTTGGTGCGGATGCATTTTTGCGAGTTGGCGATCCGCGGATTCTCCGGCTTCACCCGACCGTCAAAATAGGCCTTTAAAGGCGCCATTCCGGCGTTGATCCAGAGCAGGGACGGATCGTTATGCGGCACGAGCGAAGCGCTCGGCTCGATTTTATGCCCCTTGCTGGCGAAAAACTCCAACCACTTGGAGCGAATTTCACTTGCTTTCATTTATATTTCCTCCTCGTTTTGATTTTATGTTTACCTTGCATGCCTTTAAAGCTCCCGAAAAATAGAAAAACGCCCCTGAAGATCAGGGACGATTGTCTCGCGGTACCACCCTGGTTATCGCCCTTCCCTTCGTTCTGATCCGAAGATCATTTCAGCAAAGAGGCGATCGCCTTTGTCGGTCCGGTAACGGGAACCCCCCGGCGAGCTTTAGGCCTCGCACTCGGAAATCAGCGTTTCTGTCCGGGGATTATCGGGTTCTTTCAGCCAATCGCTTCAAACCGGCCTGCTGGCCGCCGAGAAACGAAGGAACACCTTCTCTGGGAAAATCGGGCACGGACATACTTTATTTCGTCAACGTTTTTTTCGATTCCAACAATCAGTAATAGTATATAAGGCGTTAAACAGGCTGTCAATCAAGGATATTCCTAAGCTTATACGGTCTTTCTTCTAACGTAATATGCGTAGAAATGCTGAATGACCACCTTGCCCACCGCAAAGAAAGGAACCGCCAGCACCAACCCCGGAATGCCGCCGATTTCCCCCCCGACCAGCAGGGCGAAAATGATCAGCATCGGATGCAAATGCAGGCTTCGTCCCACGACCTGAGGCGAAATGACGTTGCTTTCGATCATTTGGCAAATCATGTTTACCAGCAGCACCATGAGCACCATTTTCCAGGAGATGGTCGTAGCCATCACCAGGGCGGGGGCGGCTCCAAGGAACGGGCCGAGGTAAGGGATAATATTGCAGACGGCGACCACCCCGGCGAGCAGGAGCGCAAAGGGCATGCCGATGATGACGTATCCGATGTAAGCAAGCACGCCGATGATCACGCAAACCAACAGTTGTCCACGGACGTAATTCCCGAGCGCTTCATCGATTTCTTTTAACAGGGACACGATGGATTTCCTCCGCGATCTCGGCAAATACTTCAGGATGATCCGTTCAAAATTTTCAAAATCCTTCAGCATGTAAAAAATAAGAAACGGTACGATGAACGCGTTAAACACGACGCTGATCGTAGTTCCGATATTGTTCAGAAAACTCGAGATCGCCGTCGCCAGCCGCTGTTCGAATTGAAAAAACCAGTTGTTCATCCCCATCCGGATACTCCCCGGCACAAGCGTGTTATCCCAACGGTTCATCAACTGCTGGGTATGCAGCGTCAGCTCGGGCAAATGTTCCCCCAGTTCCTCCAATTGCTCGACAAACATCGGGATGACGTTCATTAAGATCACGGACAGACTGGTCAAAAATACCGCGTAGATCAACAACACCGCGACCGTTCTCGGCACCTTCCGTCCGCCCAGCAGTCTGACGACGGGATTCAGGACATAGGAGATGATCATGGCGATGATAAACGGGGAGAGTATGGCTTTCAGAAATCCATAAACCACGGTAAACATAGGACGGAGCAGCCATACAAAATAAAGGATGACCAGCCCCAACAGCACCCAGACGGCATAACGGAACACTTTGCTTTTGGTGAACGGCTCCACTTCACAGTAACCCCCTCCCGCCATTCGGAGTCGGACCAGCTATGATGAAAGTATATGCGGGGGATGGTAAAAATAATCGCCGCCCGTCCGCGTTTTTGGACAAATCCCAAAACCGGGAGAGGCGGCGACTCGCATTCCAATGAGTCGGGACGGAAATTACGCCCAATTTTGCAGCAGTTCAAACTGCTCCATAATTTCACGATGAACCGGATGATCCGGGGCAATTCCGGTATACTTGGCGATCGTTTCCGACGGACCCGAGGTTTGAAGCGCGGTCTGCAATTCCGCCGCCTCCGGATCGTCGCCCGCCCGGAACAGCAAGGCCGCCGCCATGGTCCGCGCCAAATAGCGGTATTCCAGGCCTTGCTCGAAGGCCTTCATCGCCGGCCGCGCCAACCGGTCGCCCGGCGACAGCTTGCGGATCGGCGAACGCCCCACCCGCGAAACTTCGTCCGTCAGGGCGGGGTTGCGGAAACGCTCCAGGATTTTGGCGATGTAAGCCTTGTGCTCTTCCGCGTCAAAGCCATGCTCCTTTACGAGCACCGCTCCCGTCTCCTTCAGAACCGAGGCCACATGGCCGGCGACTTCCCCATCGTTCATCGCCGCCTGAATCGTGTCGTACTCCTGAAGGTAGCCCATATAGGCGGCCGAGCAATGGCCCGTATTGACCGTGAACAATTTGCGTTCGATATACGGCAGAAGCCGGTCCACATACTTGACTCCGCCGATGGGGCGATAGCCCGGCAGCATGGCCGAGGCCTCGACGACCCACTCGAAGAAGGGCTCTACGACAACCTTCAAAATATCTTTGTGGCTCTGCTGAGGCACAATCCGGTCCACCGCCGCATCCGGAAACGCGACGCTCCGGTCCGCACGCATCCGGTTTTCCTCGTCGAGCCGGCTATAGACCAGCTCCTTCAACTGCGAGCTGGCGCCGATCGCGTTCTCGCAGGCGATGACATGCAGCGGCTTGGCGTCGGAATGCTGCAGCCGCAAGGCTATACCTTCGGCAACCGTGCCGGCGATATGCTTCAGCACGGAAACCCCGACGGCCGTGGTCACCAGATCGGCTTCCGCCACCGCCCGGACCAGCGCTTCATTGTCCGCGTTGCTGTTCAACGCCGTCACTCCCCGAACCACGGTCGTTTCCCGCCGCTCTCCGGCCAGGACGACGGAATACTCCCCGCGCTCTTTTAACGCGGCGACGACCTGTTCGTTGACGTCCGCAAATACCACCTCATATCCCGCCTGCGACAAAAGCAGCCCGATGAAGCCTCTTCCGATGTTTCCAGCGCCAAAATGGACGGCTTTCATCATGCCAATTCGCCTCCGAACAATTCCATAATTTCTTCCTTGGTGGCGGCGTTCATCACGCGGTCGATGCTGTCATCGTCGGAGAAGATCATCGCGACCTGGGTCAAAATCTCCATGTGCTCCCCTCCGGCTCCGGCGATCCCGATGACGACGAACGCCGGCTCGTCGCCGCCGAAATCGACGCCTTCCGGAAAGCGGATGATAGACAGGCCGGTCGATAATACCATCGATTTTGCCTCTTTCGTCCCGTGGGGAATGGCCAAACCGGCCCCCATATAGGTGGAGACAATATTTTCCCGTTCTATCATTTTTTCCACATAATCCGCCGTGACGTGTCCCGCTTGCACCAGCAGTTCGCCGGCCAGTCGAATCGCCTCGTATTTATCTTTAGCGGCAGCGTGGAGTACAATTTTATCTGTCGACAGTATGCTCATTGTTCTCTCTCCTTTTTCGTTATGAAATCATCCATTGTTCTCAAAAAAGCTAAGCAGTTCCGCGGCCAAATAATTGCGGATCTCCGCATCCGTCCCCGATTCAAGCAGGGACACAAGCTGCGAGTTCAGCAGCAGAGCGCTGATTTCACTGAGCACCTCCAGGCTTTCCTTGGAAAGCTCCTGCGGGGCCAGCATCAGCAAAATGACTTTGGCCTCTCCCTCCGAATCCAGGGCCAACGGCGACTTCAACCGGAACAGCGAAAGCGCGCGCGCCCGGATATACGGGCTTCTTGTATGAAACAAAGCGAGAGCGGTCCCGGGGATCATCTGGGTGGCCAAACGTTCGCGTTCGAGCAGCCGCTCGGCGACCGCGGGGATATCGGCGATCAGCTTTCCCCCGGATGCGGATTCCGCACCGTTCACCAGCTCCAGCGCCTCCGTAACGATTTCCCCGAGCCCGGCTCCTTCATTGTTCAGTTCATATAGACCGAAGCCCTGAAGCAGCGAGTGAATTTCGCTAAGCGTGGCGTTGAGCGTCCCGAGCCGGGCCATCGCGCCTTCCTTTTGAAGCAGCTCGCCGGTTTCCGGAGGCCTTCTCTTTTGAAGGGTCCATTGCTGGATGTGGGAAAGTAGGCGTTCGCGGTCTTCCCGCGTCAACAGAGGGCTAAGCCGAACGTACCGGTCGCCGGGAAGCGGCAGGTCGATCGTGGAAATCAGCAGATCGTAGTTTTCCTCCTGCAGCCGGGCCGCATCATACCAGGAGGCGTTCCCCAGCACCTGAATTTGCGGCATTTCCTTGGCCAAACGGGTAGCGAGCAGCCTCGAAGAGCTTAGCCCGCTGGAGCATACCAGGATCGCCCGCAGGTTCCGGCCCGGCTGGTGAAGCCGTTCCGCCGAGGCTCCGAAATGCATAACCAGAAAACCGATCTCCTCGTCGGGTACCTGCAGATCCCCCGCAAGTTCGTCGACAGCTTCCCGAACGGTGGCGAACAGTTCCTCATAATCCTTCCGGATGGCGGAAAGCAGAGGATTTCGTATGCGCCCCCCTTCCCGGATTCTTTTCAACGCGGGCCGGATATGCTCCAGCAGCCCGCTCCTAAGTGAACGGTCCTCTTGATAAGGAATCCCGGTCCGCTCCACGATTAAATCGATCAGCCTCTCGATGATGTCGACGACCTCGAGATCGAGATGAGCGAGTTCGGGAGAATCTTCCCTGGCCCGCTGGAACAGGCTGGCGATATATGCCGTTTCTTCTCCGGTTACCGAGATGGCGAAGGTTTTCTCGAGATGCCTTGCCAAATCCCCGGCTTGATTCAGTAAGCTCTGCTCCAGTTCTTCCCGGGCCCCGGATTGAAATTCCGCTACCGTGACCGTCTTCCCGCGGCGAAGCCGATTCACCGTTACGGACAAGGCGGTCAGCAGCCCGGTATAAGCCCCTTCGCTCAGCTCTTCGGTCCATGGCCAATTCATGTCCCAAAAGCATTCCGCCACCGTAAGCAGATCGGATTTGCCGATCAGTTCCAACAGGCGTCGGGCCCCCGCGTTCTCATGGATGGCCGGGGCTCCCACCAGGTCCGAGTAGGTTAGTTCATTGGAGGCCGCATGAACGATGGCGGCCCGCTTTTGGATCTCGGCCCCCTGAATCTCAACCCCGTATCCCCGCCGCCGTACGAGTTGCAAGCCCAGTTTGTTCAATTCGCTCTCGAGCTCATCCAGGTCATGGCTCACCGTCGCCACGGTCACCTTTAAGCTGTGGGCCAAAGCGAACATCTTGATCGGCTCCTCCGTTTCGAGCAAATCGCACAGCAGCATGATTTTCCGTTCATCGCCCGAATAGTCCGCCGGTTTTCCCGACAGCAGCTCCTCACGGACTTTCGCCAATTGCTCTTCTTCGGGCGGGCCGCCGTCCAGAGCGCGAAGAGCGATCCCGGTGCCGGATTTGCGGAGAAGCAGAATGCCAAACCCCGCCAGACTCCGGTCCATATCGTCCAGTTCCCGGTGTACCGTCCGGACGCTAACCGAGGTTTCGGCGGCGATCTCCGCCGCGGTGACCCCGTTCTTCCTGCCAAGGAGGAACATGAGAATCTGGCGCTGCCTGGCGGTAAATTTCCCCATATTCATCCCTCGCTTGAATGTGAATTTGAGATAAAACGCCGGAGAATGTCATCTCCAGCGTCATGGTCCAAACATAAGTTGTTGCCGGTTTACTCCCCTTTCAGGCGCTCCACCAGTTCGTCATATTTCGGACTCTTCAGGAAGTTGTCGATCGAAATATGCTCGGCGTCCGGCTTGTTCGCCTTCGCACGCTCCGTCAGCTGTTTCTGCGTGATGACGATGTCCGCATCCGCCGGGATTTCGCTGACCGCCGAGTTCACAACGGTCACTTGAATACCGGCTTGCTGCATCTTTTTGCGCAGGATGGAAGCGCCCATCGCGCTCGAGCCCATACCGGCATCGCAAGAGAACACAATTTTGTTCACGTTGTCTTTGCGGTTGGCGGCCTCCTGCTCCAACGCGGCTTGAGCGGCCGCGGGGACATTGCCTGCCGCTTTCATTTCCCGCATTTTTTCCGTCGCCTGCTCAAGATCCAATTCTTCCTCATTCTGTTTGCCTGTCTTCAGCAGTAAAGCGGCGAGCAGGAAGGAAACGACGGTCGCGGTGACCACGCCGGCAAGAACCGGCACCAGACCGCCTTTCGGCGCCATGGCGATATAGGCGAAGATACTTCCCGGGGATGGGGAGCCCACAAGTCCCGCGTTAAGCAGTTGGAACGTAAACGTTCCGGTTACCCCGCCGCCGATCGCAGCCAAAATCAAGATAGGTTTCATCAAAATGTACGGGAAATAAATTTCATGAATCCCGCCCAGGAAATGAATGACGACCGCGCCCGGAGCGGATTGTTTGGCCGAACCGCGGCCCACAAGCCAGTAAGCAAGCAAAATGCCAAGGCCCGGCCCCGGGTTCGATTCCAGCATAAAGATCAGCGATTTCCCCAACCTTGCGGATTCCTCCGCAGCGATCGGGCTTAGAATGCCATGGTTTATGGCATTGTTCAGGAATAAAACTTTAGCCGGCTCGATAATAATGTTGACCAGCGGCAGCAGATGCAGATTGATCAGAACGTCAACCCCCGCCGATAACGTCTTGCTGATCGCCTGAATAACCGGACCGATCCCCGTATAAGCACCGATGGCGAGGATGGCGCCGATAATTCCCAGCGAGAAGTTGTTGACCAGCATTTCAAAGCCGGATTTAATTTTGCCTTCCACCAATTTGTCGAATTGTTTCAATATCCACGCGGCCAGCGGACCGACAATCATCGCGCCGAGGAACATCGGAATGTCCGAACCCACCACGACGCCGAGCGTCATAATCGCCCCGATGACGGCGCCTCTTTTTCCGTGGATCATTTGTCCTCCGGTATACCCGATCAGCAGAGGCAGAAGAAAATTAATCATCGGCCCCACGAGCGCGGCCAGCTTCTCATTCGGAATCCAGCCCGTTGGAATGAACAATGCGGTAATCAGGCCCCAGGCGATGAACGCGCCGATGTTAGGCATAACCATTCCGCTGAGCAGCCGCCCGACCTGCTGCACTTTAACCCTTGCCCCTCCGGTTTTTTGATTCGTTTCTATACCCATCACGAGGATGCCTCCTTTTGTTGAACTGTCTTCATAGCAGCGGTGTTTGTGCACCGCTTGCTTAATTTCATCCTAATTCACAACGCTTTCACACTCAATCAAATCAAAACCCGATTCCGTCATGATTAATGTTGACAACATTTAAAATCTCAATCCGCCGGGTTTCCGGAAAACGCAAAAAAGCCCTCTCCTCTGGGAGGAGAGAGCTTTCTACTATGATGATTTTAAGTTATCTACGTGCTGCTAGGACAGATGGATTTGGGGAAGATCTTGAGAAACCTCTTCTCCAAAAAACAAATCATCCAAAGAACTGAGGGTTCCGTCTTCTTCCACTTGGTAAACCGACATTTTCTCGCCATTTACCGTTAATTCGATAAAGCACCCCCAGCAATAAAACTGATGGGAGCCGATCTTGCCGATATCCTTGGAACTGCAGTTTGGACACTTCATCATCTACACATCACCTATCCATTAACAGAATTCATCGCCTTCTCCAACCGCTGCTCACTGTTTGGAGGGACCATGATCGCGTTTTCGCCCTTGGTCATGCCGGGGGTAAAAGGCAGCACTTTTCGCCCTTCCATCAGATCCGAGATAAACCCGTCGCTGACTTCTATTCCTGTAATTGTATTTCCCATTTCTTGGTCAAAATAAACATCTGTCACATGACCTATCAAAATCCCGTCCTCGGTGAGGAGCGGAAGTTCTTTCAATTTGCCGTTACCCGTGGAAAAGGTAAGCTGTATATTCTCGGCATCCCATTTGCGGATCGCCTGTTGATTGCGTATCATCACGGCATCTTCACCGTACGCTACAATATCTTCCCAGAGCACCACCTTCACCGTGGAGGTGAACATCGCTTTCCCCTCCAGCTGAATGCCGGTGATTCTCCAGTCATCATCCAGCAGGAAATCGAGAACTTTCCCGATCTGTTTGCCGTCTTCCACATCGAATACGGCCAAGCCTACCATCTCTTGAAGTTTCATGAGCACGGCTCCTCCTACTGTGGCAATCTCTTGCTGCAAGAACTCTCCGAAACTGACCTCCCTCCGAAAAAACTACAAAAGACGCCCATTATCTTCTTTTACGAAGACGGTTCAGGATGGTTCCAACTTTTTCGGCGGTAAGTTTCATTTCTTCAGTAGTATTACCCAAACCAAAGCTAAATCGAATCGCCGAGTTCAAAAAATTTATCGGCAAATTCATCGCTTCCAGTACGTGCGAGGGCTCCAGCGATCCCGAAGAGCACGCCGACCCGCTGGCCACCGCGATGCCCTCCATATCCAGATTCATCAGCATCGTCTCCGTGTCGCATTCCGGAAAGCTGACGTTGACGATATGGGCGAGCCGCCGGGTAGGGTGTCCGTTCACATGGAATCGCCCCGCCCCGACCTCTGTCTCCAGCGCATCGAGGAAAATCCGGCGGAGCTCTTCATCCCGTGCCGCGCGTCCGGGAAGTTGCTGCGCCGCCAGCTCGGCGGCCTTGGCGAATCCGGCGATCCCGGCCATATTCTCCGTGCCGGCCCGGCGTTTTCGCTCCTGCAGGCCTCCGAAAAGAATCGGTTCGATCACCAGTTCCCGGCTGACATAAAGCGCCCCTACTCCTTGCGGTCCGTTGATTTTATGCGCGGAAAAGCTCATCAAGTCGACCGGCAACTCCCCGAGCCGGATTTCCAGCGCTCCTAAAGCCTGAACGGCGTCCACATGAAAGACGATGCCCTTCTCCGCAGCCAGTGCGCCTATCTCCTCGATCGGCTGAATCGTGCCGACCTCATTATTGGCATACATCACGCTGATGAGAATCGTATCGGGACGGATCGCTTCCCGAACCTGCTCCGGATGTACTTGACCCTGGCGGTCGACCGGCAGATATGTAACCTCATAGCCCTGCTTCTCCAAACGCCCGCAGGCATGCAAAACCGCATGATGCTCGATCGCCGTCGTAATAATATGACGGCCGCGATCCTTCCGCGCTTCCGCCGCGCCGAACAGAGCCAGATTATCGCTCTCCGTTCCTCCGCTCGTAAACACGAGCTCGTCCGGACGGCAGCCGACCAGAGCGGCCAGCCGGTCCCGCGACCCGTTCACGAGTCTCTTGGCGGCGCGGCCGTAGGCATGGATGCTCGAAGCGTTCCCGTATTGCTCGCGCATGACGGTGACCATCGCCTCCGCCACTTCCGGATGAACGGGCGTGGAAGCCGCGTGGTCCAAATATATGGTTTTCATAGTATGGCAAGCCACCTTTGATCATATAAAATTAGGCAGTCGTTTAAGCGTGTTTTATTCTATATTATTTTAGTCAAAAAAACTACTGCCTATTAGCGTGAGTGTTGCCCATTTCGGAGCCCGCAACAAAAACCTCCTCCGGGAACCGCGGAGGAGGTGATCGTCGTTTAATACGGCAGATGGGAAATGCAACGGGATAACGCCATATTCAGCATCTCCTGATCGTAAACCCGATGCTTCGCGTTTTGTTCAAGCAGCCAGCGAGCGAAGCCAACGGCCCGAAAATAACCGGGATAATCCGCCGGATTAATATTGAAGTGTATAAAATCGAGCATAATTCGGTTTTCTTCGTCCGAAAGGTGTAAACCCAAGCGCGAAAACTGTCTTTGCCGGACTCTCCGGGCCGAATCGTCCTGGATCGCCCGATGCCTATGAGACACTTGTCCGCCATGTATACGATAATACAGCATGTTAACCGGCAGATTCGCCAATTTCGTCTGAAACGCCAGCCGGTTCCACAACTCATAGTCCTCGGCATGGGGATAATTGCTGTCGTACCGAACCCCCAACTGGTGAACGATGCTGTTGCGCATAATGACTGTAGGATGGGCAATACAGCAATGAAACAAGAGCCATGTTTTGATTTCCTCATGGGAAGGCGGATTAATTTTGGCTCTTCCGCCTATGGAACTAGTGAACGCTCCTGCACTCAAGCCAATGGCGGGATTCTGATCCATAAAAGAGATTTGAATGTCCAGGCGGTTCGGTGTGGAAATATCGTCACCGTCCATACGGACGATGTATTCCCCTGTTGCCATCTCTAACCCTTCATTAAGAACCGCAACAACCCCCCGATTTTGAGGATGCAGGATTTTCCGGATTCGCGGATCCGTAAATTGTTCGATAAGCTCGGCCGAACCGTCCGTAGACCCGTCGTCGATGACGATCAGCTCAAAGTCCTTATAAGTTTGAACCAGCATGCTGTGAATGGCTTCCTGGACGAATGCCGCATTGTTATACACCGGCATGATTATAGATGCCCGTGGCACTGCCTCCACCTCCATTTCAAAGCGCTTGCTATACCTTATGAGAGGCATGCTTGTCCCGATTGGACTTCCCTGCCCGAAAATCCTTAAGAAATTTCTCCAAGGTCATCCGGCAGTATCGGTCGCACAAGCCGCCCCAACCAGTGAAGACGCCTTTACAAAACTAGAAAAACTGGCAAAACTAAAGGAGCAAGGAATCATCAGCGAAGAGGAATTTGAACTCAAAAAGAAAGAGATCTTGTCTCAAGTATGAGCATGAAAGCCCACAGCCATTATTAGGCCAGTGGGCTTAATTCATTGTTCTCGCTTTTTCTCAATTGTTCCGGTTATGCCTAGTGCCCCATCAGACATTTTTACGCCCTGATTTTGTCGAATTCAGCTCAGTGCTTGGAAATAGCGGCTTTTTTAAGGCTCTATTTTAGGAAAAATCGTGTCAAAACCCACTAGCGCTGCATTAACCCGAGGGAACTAACGGCTGTAACAGCCTCCCTTTGAGCCGGACGGGGAAATAAGGGCTATTTGAGGCGCTATTTTGTCGAAATCGTCCTTTCCGTGTGAAATAGAGGTCCTTTGGGGCCTTATTTTTGGGAAAAGCGGGCCGAAACCTGATTTTGGGACCCGAACCAGAGTAATAAGGCCCCTTTTGGCCGCTATTTTACCCGCGAAAGCGAATTTGGCCGAAATAACGGCCCAAAACGCCGCTATTGCAGCTACAGCGAAGGCCTAGAGAAATTGTGGTGGGGGCATGCATAATTAAGCCCGCTACGCCGAGGTGAAGAGTCTTAAAAACTCCCACTACGACGGCTGATGGGGCACTAGACAACAACTCTTATTTATCTTGACGTCATCCAAAAATGCCAACAACAACTCGGGGATGACTTTGAACGAGTCATCAATAACCAATTGCGGCAAGGTGCGGATTACAATTTTTGTCAAGCAATTTTCAATCTCTTTGAATAGACGGGATTTCTAATCCCTGTTAGATGTAGAACATGTAGTTCTCCTTCGCGCCCTTCTCTTCAAAGGAGATCAGATTCTCCAAGGTTGTGGAATCCAGCACTTCGGCGATACTGTCGCGAATTCGCAGCCACAAATCCCGTTTCGCGGGATCGTCTTCCTCCGTAAAATCCACCGGAGAAATCGGCCCTTCCAGCACGCGAATGATGTCGCCTGCCGTAATTTCGCTGGCCTCGCGGGACAAAATGTACCCGCCGTACGCGCCGCGAACGCTCTTGACCAAACCGGCATTGCGCAGCGGGGCGATCAGTTGCTCCAGATAATGCTCGGACAGCTGGTTCTTCTCCGCAATGCTCTTGAGGGAGGTCGGTCCTTCACCGAATTTAGCGGCCAACTCCATCATGATCGTCAGGCCATAGCGTCCTTTCGTGGAAATCTTCAAAGAAGCCACCTCTTTCAATTTTCAAATAATCTTTATATAATTGAACTTTGATCAATTAAGGATAGATATTGCTGTCTATTCCTATCATTAATCTTTGTTTATCGTAACATATCCCGCCTCTTTTTGGAAAACAAATCCGACCGGAATCCTGTATTTTATGTCCGGAATTTAACCTTTTCAAATCGGTTCCAACGGCGGATGCCATACCCGATCAGGACAAGCCCCGTATCCGTTTTTCGGATCTATGGTAAAATAACAATATGGCCCCAGGGGCCTAAAGGAGTGAAAAAAGATGAGCAAACCCAATCACGAAACCCGCGTCGTTGTCGGCATGTCCGGTGGCGTCGATTCCTCGGTAACCGCCCTGCTGTTAAAGCAGCAAGGGTACGATGTTATCGGCATATTTATGAAGAACTGGGACGATACCGACGAATTCGGTTATTGCACGGCCGAGGCGGATGCCGAAGATGTGCGCCGCGTCTGCGAACAGATTGATATCCCGTACTATACCGTCAATTTTGAAAAAGAATACTACGATAAAGTATTTGCCTATTTTCTTGATGAATATAAGCGCGGGCGCACGCCAAATCCGGACGTTATGTGCAACCGGGAAATCAAGTTCGGCGAATTTTTGAACAAAGCGCTGGATCTCGGCGCCGATTACGTGGCCACCGGGCATTATGCGCGCGTCGTGGAAGAAGCGGGCGTGTACAAGTTGCTGCGCGGCGTCGACAACAACAAGGACCAAACGTACTTTTTGAACGCGCTGAACCAGGAGCAGCTCTCCAAAGCGATGTTCCCGATCGGTCATCTGCCGAAGCCGGAGGTACGGCGCCTTGCCGAAGAGGCCGGACTTTATACCGCGAAGAAAAAAGACAGCACCGGGGTCTGCTTCATCGGCGAGCGGAATTTCCGCGAGTTCTTGAGCCATTATCTGCCGGCCAAATCCGGCGATATGGTCGATATCGTCTCCGGCGAGATCAAGGGCCGGCACGACGGTTTGATGTACTATACGCTCGGCCAGCGGCAAGGCCTCGGCATAGGCGGTTCGGGTACCGGCGAACCCTGGTTCGTCGCCGAGAAAGACCTGGAACGGAACATCCTGTACGTCGTTCAGGGCGACCAGCATCCGAGCCTCTATTCGACCGGGCTGACCGCGTCGGGCGTGAACTGGATCGCCGGGCAGGATCAACTGCCTCAGGGGCCTTTCAAGTGCACGGCCAAATTCCGCTATCGTCAGCCCGACCAAGGGGTAACGGTAACCGCGCGGGAGGACGGAACGCTGTTCGTTCAGTTCGATGAGCCGCAAAAGGCGATTACCCCCGGACAAGCCGTCGTCTTTTACGATGGCGAAGTGTGCCTGGGCGGCGGCATTATCGAAGCGCCCGAGAAGCTGCCCGTGCCGGAGCTCGGCCGTCACCGTTAATCCGACCGCTTTCCGATAAAATCCCCGCCTTCCGGCTGCACACAGCCTGGAGGGCGGGGATTTTTTGTAAGTCCTGGTCTGGTCTCAAGAGAACGGAACCCGTACCCTATTCCCCTCTGCGCCGGAGCTCTTGATTATGCCGGATCTTGCTCTCGTTTCCCTGCTCCGTCGCATGGTAAAATGAGCGGCCCGCGAGGTTGGCCGGCAGGTAGTCCTGCTTTACATAGTGGCCGGGATAGTCGTGCGGGTACTTGTAGCCGGTGTGCCCCAGTTTGACCGCCCCTTTGTAATGGCCGTCCCGCAGGTGCAGCGGCACTTCCGCGCTCCTGACCTCTTCGATGGCCGCCATCGCATTGCCAATGGCCGCCACCACGCCGTTCGATTTCGGGCTCTCGACCGCGAACAGGATCGCTTGGGCGATGTTCAGTTTGGCCTCGGGCCACCCGTTGTGGCGGTAAGCCTCCAGGGCGCTGACCGCCTGCACCATGGCCTGCGGATTTGCGAGCCCGATGTCCTCGCTGCTGGCGGCGATCAGCCGCCGGATGAACGTCATCGGGTCCATCCCCAGTTTCTCGACGGCGTAGAGAAACCAGAACAACGCGGCGTCACTGGAGCCGCGGATGCTTTTGTGGAACGCGGAGAGGACATCGTACTGCGTCGACTCGTCCGCCTTGACCAGCGGGCGGCGAATCGACTCCTCCGCCACCTCGAGCGTGATATGGACGGTGCCGTCCCCCCGGGGCGGCGTCGTCATGGCGGCGAGCTCCAGCGCGTTGAGGGCCCGGCGGATATCGCCGTTGGCCATCTCAGCGATATGCCGGAGCGCCGCTTCATCGGTCTCGAGCTTCATGAAGCCGAGACCTTTCTCCGCATCGTCCAGCGCCCGGCGCATGGCGATGAGCGAATGCTCCTTCGTCAGCGGCTCCAGCTGGAAGAGCGTCGAGCGGCTTAACAAGGCCCCGTTCACATAGTGGAACGGATTCTCGGTCGTCGCGCCGATAAAGATAATCGTCCCCCTCTCCACCGCGGGAAGGAGGGCGTCCTGCCGCGAACTGTTGAAGCGATGGACTTCATCCAGGAACAGGATCGTTTTCGTGCCGTAGAACGCCTTATCGTTCTGCGCCTTCTCGATGACCTCCCGGACATCTTTCACGGAAGCGTCGACCGCATTGAGCCGTACAAATTCGGCCTGGGTGTGGTGGGAAATAATATGGGCCAGCGTCGTTTTGCCGCAGCCCGGAGGGCCGTACAGCAGAATCGAAGAAACCTGGTCGGCCTCAATGGCGCGACGCAGCAGCTTCCCCGGTCCGACGATATGCTCCTGCCCGATATATTCGTCCAGGGTTGTCGGCCGCATCCGGTCGGCCAGCAGCCGTCCCGACGGATCGCTTTCCCGGGAATAAGAGAATAAATCCATAAACTCACTTCCTCGGATCTTTTGTTATCGACTACACCATACTCATTCTAGCACATGAACGGTAAAAAACATTTATAAACGTTCTTTCGCTTTCTTCCCCTCCCCGAATATGAGTTAATATAGATGTCGGGCCGACGAATCACTGGAAAGGGGGCTGATCGAAGTGATTTCAGTGAGTGAGGTGGCTTCCGCATAACGCGGAAGCTCATGCGAGGGGGGCTGTATAGCCCCTCTTATTTCCGTTTGAAACCAAGTGTGTTAAGATAGACGCAAGCATTGCCAAAATCAGGGCAAACCAAATTTTACGCCGAAAGGGGGATTTACGACCATGCAAACTCATTTTGTCCGCCAAACTTCCATACCCAGGATCAAGGAGGATCATGATCGTGAACTACAAAAACGGGAAGGATGTGCTTCCCCCTAGGCTGCTGAAAGAACTTCAGAATTATATCCAAGGCGAACTGCTCTATATCCCCAAGCCGGAACGTTCCCGGGCATTATGGGGGGAGCTCAGCGGAACCCGCAAATCGATGGCCAAAAGAAATGAAGAAATCTATCGCTTATATCATTCGGGGCATACCGTCAGCGATCTGGCGGAGCGATTTTTTCTGTCCGACGAAAGCATCCGCAAGATCATTTGCAAAATGCGGATTTCCCTGAGGGAGACCGCAGCGGTTACCGAATAGAGATAGGCCGCCCGGATTATGCCGGGACGGCCTATTTGATTTGCGCAAAAATAAAGGTATGTTTAGGACTTAAGGCCGCAGGAAGGTATAATATACTTATAACGAATTTTATGATGCACTTGCGAACGAGGTGAACTCCTATGCGGACCGGCCCGAATAACCCGGACGAACTAGCCGAAGCCCCCGAAACGAACAACGGGGCGCTTCCCAAACATACCAAACGCTGCGCCCGCTGCGGCGAAACCAAGCCGGTCTCCCATTTCCTGCGGCGTACCGGGAAACGCTCCGCCAAGGGAGCCCGCCGGGGCACCTGCCGAAGCTGCCGCGCCGATTTGAAACGGCTGGAGCAGCCCGTCCCCCGGCCGATCGAGCTCAAAGCGGCCGCGGTTGCGGCTGCGCCCAGGGGGAAGATGGCGGATACTCCGACCGAAGGGACGGCAATCCGTCCCCTGATGAAGCGCGCTCTACCCGCTCCCCCCGTTTCGGCCCCGGGCCCGGATCCCTCGGTGCTGCGCCCTAACCGCGAGGGGAAAATCTGGATGCGCGGCCGGACCGACAAAGGCAGCCGTTGGAACCAAGAAGTCGACCTTGAGCTTGCGGTTACCCTGGTGAAGGAACACGCCGCCGTTGTCGTCAACCGCCATACGATCCGCCGCTTGTATAGCAACAAGGCTTTCCGCCGCTACATTTTGACCCGGGACCGGTATACTTGTTTTTTCTGCGGCGCCTATGGGGATACGATCGACCACCTTTTGCCGAAAGCCAAGGGCGGACATACGACGCCGATGAACTGCGTCTGCGCCTGCAGCGAATGCAATCAGAGCAAGGCCGATCGCAACCTGGAAGACTTTATCGACGGTCGCTGAACCCGGCTCTTCGCCTGTCCCCGACGTTCCCCGCGGTCGCGGTCTATCCCTGCGGCTTAAACATCGGCTGACACTGGTTCCGGAACATACTCCGGCAGTTGATCGCCGTGCATCAGCCACAGCTCATGCAATGCCCGCGTGCAGCCGACGTACAGCAGCCGGGCATCCTGCGGGCCGTAACGCGACCGGTCCACATCCGTTACGAGGACGGCGTCGAACTCCAGGCCTTTGGACAAGTAGACCGGCAGCACGGAGATTCCTCCGGCATACTGCCGCTGGTCCCCGTCGATCAAATGAACGTCCCGCCCCTGTTCCGTCAGATCGCGATGCAGTTCCTCCGCCTCGGACATCGTGCGGGTCAGCAGCGCCACCGTACGGTTCGTGCCGGACAGCACATGATCCAGGGCTTCCGAGATGGCCGCGAGGCGCTCCTCGCCAACCGCCGGCTTCAATTTCACCGGCTCTCCGCTGCGGAATACCGGAACCGCCAACAGGTCGGTGCCTACTCCCTTTTTCAAAATCTCATTGGCGAATTCGATGATCTCCATCGTCGACCGGTAGCTTCGGGTCAGCGCGAAATAAGCGGTCTCCTGGGGAGCGAACAAGGCCTGCATCTCCTCCCAAGTCCGGACCCCTTTGTAGTAATGGATGCCCTGCGACAGATCGCCGAGAATCGTGAAGGAATGCCCTTTAACGAACCGATCCAATACCGCGACTTGGAACGGACTGAAATCCTGGGCCTCGTCGATAACGATGTGGTCGAAGGTCAGGTTCCCCTCGATTTCCTGAATTCGGGAATGCAAGTAAAGCATGGCCGCCAAATCCTCGTCTTTGACCTGCCCCTTTTTCAGATAATCCCTCGTTTCTTTATAGATTCCCGCCGGTATGGCCGAAACGATCTCCCCGTCCGAGCCGTCCCCTTTTTTCCCGCCAAACGTTAAAAACAAGTTTTTGTACAGCGCCGCCGCCTCGAGCTCCGGCCACTTTTTGGCATAAGCCTTTTCCCGCTGCTGCGCTTTTTTCTTGCGTTCTTTTAGCGCGGTTGGGGAAGGCGATTTCTTCAGCTCCATCTCGATCCAACGGTGAATCCGGGCCAACACCCGTTCTTTGCGGCGGGCTGCCGGATAATGCTTGTATTCGCCCTCAAACCATTGCAGGATCGTTTCCCGGGGCAGCCGGTTTCCGTCCCAGGGCTCAAAATCCCCATCGGGTACACAGCCGCTCTCGATCCGCTCCAGATAGCGGTCTAGAACCGCTTGGAAGGCGAGCGCTCCCTTGTACCTGCCGGGAAGGGCTTCATCGTCCGGCCGCTCCCCGTTAGGCTCTCCGCGGTCAAACCAGCGGGTCAGCGTATCCGCGCCGTCGGTCGGCGCCTCTTCCAGTCCGAGGACCCGGGCCGCCCAGTCGCCGAAGGTGCTCTGCTGGATGTCTCCAACCCCCAGCTCGGGCAATACCTCTGAAATATAGTCGATAAACATATGGTTCGGTGCAAAAATAACCATCCGCTCCGCCTTGATTTGCTCCTTGTACTGATACAGCAAAAAAGCGAGCCGGTGCAGCGCCACCGTCGTTTTTCCGCTTCCGGCCACGCCCTGGATAATGAGAGCGGTGTTTTTGGCCGCCCGGATGATCAGATCCTGCTCCGCTTGAATCGTGGAAACGATGTCACGCAGCCGGTTGTCTTTGTTTTCGCCGAGGCGGTACACCAGGAACTCGTCGGATACGGCCGGGCCCTCGCTGTCCTTGTTGAACGTGTCCACGACCCGCTCCAGAATGCCCTTGCGGATGACGATATTCCGCTTCAAATACACAAGCCCCTCGATCAACCCTTCGGGCGCCTCATAAGCCGCCGAGTCCCCGCCGGTAAACGAGTAAAACAGGCTGGCCACCGGAGCGCGCCAATCGATGATCAGCGGCTTTCTTCCGTCGGCGTCAGCCACCCCCACTTTGCCGATGTACAGAGGGGACGCCTCCTTCCCCCGTTCCTCAAAATCCAGGCGGCCGAAGTAAGGCTCGCGGACGGATTTTTCCAACTGCTGCCGCTGGGCTTCCCGGCCCGATTCCAAAATTTGCTCCGTAAAATCATGGCCCGTATACACGGGGATGCTGCGGAGCTCCCGAAGCCTGGCTTCCACCTCGTCCAGCGTCCGGTCCAGCCGTTCTTTTTCTTCTTGATAGGCACTTTGAAACTGTTCCATTTCAGTTACCTCCTAAGGTTTAGTATTCCGTCTGCGCTCCGGCCGATTCGGTGTGGCTCTGGCTGTCCTGCTCCGAAGTCAAAAGGATTTATATTATAGCATGTGAGGACGGAAAAAAGCGAATCTGTCTGCCAAAGCTAGTAGTGCCCCATCAGACATCGTAGGGAAAATGAAAATATGCTGCTTCAACTCCGATTTGGAGTGAGACTCTCGATAAGCACGTAGCCTCATGCCCACAGACATCCAGATTCGTATTTTTAGCCCATGATTATCAAGACTCCAGCGCGTACCTAAACACTCCAACTCCAAAAAGATGCAAATCTGCAAGCATTTATCACTGGCGTTGCATTAAAACTAACATGGTGCTGCCGATCCGCAATCTTTCTTGCCGCCTGTTATGATAGCGGGGTTTTGGGCCGTTATTTCGACCCAATATGCGTTTTCGGGAAAAATAGCGGTCAAAAAAGGCCTTATTTCCCTGGTGCGAACCCAAAAATCCGGTTTTTGCCCGACTTCTCTAAAATAAGGCCCCAAAAAACCTCTATTTCACACGGAGAGGACGATTTCGACAAAATAGCGCCTTAAATGACCGTTATCCTCTCGCCCGGCTTCAAAGGGAGGCGATTACGGCCATTAGACCCTTCGGGTTAATGCAACGCTAGTGGGTATTTATAGCGATTTTAGAGAAACGAGCAGGTTTCGTTAAAAATTCCAGCAGAATTGCTGGGATTTACATTTTTTTGTTCCGAACAACAAAAAAACATGCAGATATGCAGGCATTCGATGTTATCAAGGTTGCCTGACGGGAGACACCCGGCAGCTAGCCCGTTCGCACAAAAAAGCGCAGGTTCGATGTTCCCATCAAACCTGCGCTAATCTGCGTCCGCTTATGCATTTTTAACGTCATGCTTTGTCCGAAGGACGTTTCAAGCCCAGCTTCAGCTTCTCTATCGTTTGGGCGACCCGGTTCTCCCGCGTTTCCGCTCGCTTGGCGGCCGTGATCCACTCGATATACGCTTTCCGGTGAGACGGCGCCAGCTCGTCAAAAAACTTCGCGGCCCGCGGCTCCTTCCCGAGCGCCGCCATCAAATCCTCCGGCGTCTCGACCGGCGCCGCCGGAGCGCGCTTCGCCTTGGCCCCTTCCGCCCCGGCCGTCCGCCGGGTGGAGGTCGGCCTCAGCTTTACCAGCTCCGCCGGCCGAAACCGCATCGCGGACCATACCGCGTCCAGCGACACCAGCGCGATGCCGTCGTACCCGGAGGCTTTGACGGTCTCCCAACCTTTGTCCCGGGTCAGATCGGTTCCCGCCTTGGCGCCTCCCTTCGGATAGCAAAGCCACAACAGCCCGTCCGGCTTGATGGCACGCAGCGCAGCCGGAGCCTCTTCCTCCACGTCCCGGATCGAACGAAAAAACATCTGTACGTAGTCGTAGCTTCCGGCCAGGCTTTCGTCCAAAACGGTATGCGCCGGGCTTAAGCCCAACTGCTCCACATATCCCTCCGGCGCGTTCAGCACCAGCGCACGGCCGCTCTCGGGAAGCCGCAGCTTCTTGATCAGCTCCGGAATCATACGCGTACTCCTCCGGCCTCCAACAGCTCGCGTACGGCCACGCTGACCATGATCAAGCCGACGACCGGCGGTACAAACGAGTTGCTCGCCGGCGGCTGCTTCGCTTTGCGAATTTTCGCTCCGGCCGGGGCGATCTTTTCGGTGACGTCCGCGCGGGGTTTCACCGGCTGTTCCGTGGAGAACACGACTTTGACGCCCTTCTTGATGCCGTCTTCCCGCAGCTTGGTGCGGATCACCCGCGCCATCGGATCCATATGGGTTTTGGAAATATCGGCGACCTGAAATTTCGTCGGGTCCATTTTGTTGGCCGCACCCATGCTCGACAAGATCGGAATTTTGCGTTTCCGGCATTCCTTGATCAGATGGATTTTGTACATGATCGTATCCGACGCGTCAAGCACGTAATCGATGTCGTATTTAAACAACTCTTCATACGTCTCTTCCGTGTAAAACATGTTCAAAGCGATCGTCTCGCACTCGGGATTGATCAGCTTAACCCGTTCGCACATCAGATCCGCTTTTTTCTGGCCGATCGTGGTCGTCAAGGCATGGATCTGGCGGTTAATGTTGGTGACGTCGACTACGTCTTTGTCGATCATGATGATCCGGCCGATCCCGGTCCGGGCCAGCCCCTCGACCGCCATGGCGCCGACGCCGCCGACGCCGAGGACGGCCACCGTACTCTTCTTCAGGATATCCAGACCCTCGGCGCCGATGGCCAGCTCTGTTCGTGAAAATTGATGAAGCATGTGTAGGCTAACCTCCTATCCAGGTTTGGCTTCGATTTATTCCGAACTTACTTCTTCTCTTCAGCCGGCTTTTTGGCCACCTTGATATGCAGATCTTCCAACTGAGCCGATTTGACTTCGGACGGAGCATTCATCAAAGGATCGGCAGCGCTTTGCGTTTTCGGGAAAGCGATCGTTTCGCGCAGGTTGGAGCGGCCGGCCAGCAGCATCACCAGACGGTCGAAGCCGAAGGCGAAACCGCCGTGTGGAGGCGTACCGTATTCAAAGGCGTCCAGCAGATAACCGAACTTATCTTGGGCCTCTTCCGGCGATAAACCGATGGCATTGAACATTTTCTCCTGCACCTCGCGTTTATAGATCCGCATGGAACCGCCGCCGACTTCGTAGCCGTTCAGGACAAGGTCATACGCTTGGGCCAGGATTTGTCCAGGATCGGTATCGAAGAGCGGAAGATCCTCTTCGCGCGGACGGGTGAACGGATGGTGCTCCGCCACATAACGCTTCTGCTCTTCGTCCCAGCCGAGCAGCGGGAAGTCGACGACCCATGCGAATTTGTAGACGCTGTCGTCGATCAATCCGAGCTGACGTCCGATCTTCAGCCGAAGCGCGCCCAGAACGTCGGCCACGACCTTCTTGTTATCCGCCGAGAAGAGAAGCAGGTCGCCTTCTTCCGCGCCCGTGCGCTCCTTCAGCGCCTCGATTTCCTGCTCGGTGAAGAACTTGACGATCGGACCGCGGAATTCCCCTTCTTTCACCTGAATCCACGCCAGGCCTTTCGCGCCGTAGCGGGCGGCAAACGGGCCGAGGTCGTCGATTTCCTTCCGGCTCCAAGTTCCGCAGCCCTTGGCGTTCAATACTTTGACTTCGCCGCCCTTTTCAATGACGGAAGCGAACACTTTGACCCCGCTGGTGGCGACCAGATCGCTGACGTTCACCAGTTCCAGCCCGAAGCGCAAATCCGGTTTGTCGGAACCGTATTTGCCGATCGCGTCGGCATAGCTCAGCCGCTGGAACGGCGTTTCGATGTCCAAGCCCTTGGTTTCCTTGAACAGGCGGGCCACCAGTTTTTCTATCATGTCCAGAAGCTCGTCCTGACTAAGGAACGACGTCTCGATGTCGACTTGCGTAAATTCCGGCTGGCGGTCGGCCCGCAAATCCTCGTCCCGGAAACAGCGGGCGATCTGGTAATAACGTTCCACGCCGCTGACCATGAGCAATTGCTTATACAATTGCGGGGATTGCGGCAGGGCGAAGAATTCGCCGGGGTGCACACGGCTCGGCACCAGATAGTCCCGGGCGCCTTCCGGCGAGCTTTTCGTCAAAATCGGCGTTTCCACCTCGATAAAGCCTTCGCCGTCGAGGAAATCGCGGAACACTTTGGCCGCTTTGGAACGCAGCCAGAGCGTCTTCTGCATTTCCGGACGGCGCAGGTCCAGATAACGGTATTTCAGGCGCAAAGCCTCATCGACCTCAATCCCGTCTTCGATGAAGAAAGGTGGCGTTTTGGCCGAGTTCAGCACGTCGATTTCCGTTACGCGGACTTCAACTTCGCCGGTCGGCAGATTCGGGTTGACGGTCTCCGCATCCCGTTTTACAACTTCGCCGCGGACGGCCAGCACATATTCGGTGCGGACTTTATCCGCCGTTTGCAGCGCTTCTCCGGAGTAAGCCGGATTAAAGACGATTTGAACGATCCCGCTGCGGTCGCGCAGGTCGATAAACAAGACGCCTCCAAGGTCGCGGCGGGTTTGGACCCAGCCGTTCAGGGTAACGGTTTCTCCGATATTTGCGGTCGTCAGGGATCCGCATTGATGCGTACGTTTCATACAGGTATGACTCCTTCACTTTTAATATGGTGCTATAATAAAAATTTCCAACGTAGAAGATCCTTCGCTTGCTCCTTCGTTTACTTCCGCAGCAAGTCGATCCACTCCGCCAGCTTTACAGTGTTTTGTTCGCCCGTTTCCATCGATTTCAGGGCAATTTCGCCGCGCTCCAGTTCATCGTCGCCCAGAATGGCCGTATACCGGGCCTGCATCCGGTCGGCGGACTTCATTTGGGCTTTCATTTTGCGTCCCAAATAGTCCCGTTCGCCCGAGAAGCCGGCCTGCCGCAGCTTGAACAACTGCGTCGTGATCTCCTTGTCCGCCGCTTCGCCAAGCGATACCAGGTAAACATCCAGCGGCTTGACCGCGTCCGGGCCGATCCCCTGTTTCTCCAAGATCAGCGCGATCCGCTCGAGTCCAAGCGCCATGCCGATTCCCGGCTGGTCCGGCCCGCCGACGTCGGCGACGAGGCCGTTATACCGGCCTCCCCCGCCGATCGTATCGATCGCTCCGATCCCTTGCGCTTTATATTCGAACGCGGTGTGCGTGTAATAATCCAGGCCGCGGACAAGCCGGTGATTGATGACATAATCCACTTCCATCGCGGTCAGCAGTTCCTGAACCTTGGCGAAGTGAGCGGTGCATTCCTCATCCAGGCTGTCCAGGATCGACGGGGCCCCTCCGAATTTATCCTGGTCGACTTTGCAATCCAGCACGCGCAGCGGATTTCGCTCCATCCGCGATTGGCAATCCTTACAGAGCGTGTCCTTCATCGGTGTCAGAAACGCCAGCAGCTTCTCGCGATAAGCGGCCCGACTGGCCGGATTTCCTACCGAGTTGATCTCCACCTTCACCTCTTTCAATCCCAGCTCCCGGCAATACTGAAAGCCCAGAGCCACGACCTCCGCGTCGATCGCCGGGTCCGTCGCGCCGAAGGCTTCGACGCCGAACTGGTGGAATTGGCGCTGGCGGCCCGCCTGCGGACGCTCATAGCGGAACATCGGCCCGATATAATACAATTTCGTCACGTCCGGTTCGCCGTACAATTTATTCTCCACATAAGAGCGTACCACGCCGGCCGTGCCTTCCGGACGCAGAGTCATCCAGCGCTCCCCTTTATCCTGAAACGTGTACATCTCCTTCTCCACGATATCCGTCGTTTCGCCGACTCCCCGTTCAAATAGCGAGGTTTGCTCGAACATCGGCGTCCGGATTTCCCGGTAATTGAAACGGCGGCAAAGATCGCGGGCTTTGTCTTCGATCCATTGCCACTTTTCCACCGTGCCCGGGAGCAAATCCTGTGTGCCCGTCGGTTTCTGAAACGCCATAATCCCATCCTCCATCTCTCTTGATTCTGTTTGGTTTGCGAAGTTTTGGAAATAAAAAAACTCCCGCTCCTGTTCATCACAAACAGGGACGAGAGATTGGTTACCCATTCACCCGTGGTGCCACCCACATTCCGGATTCCGGCGCCGCATTTCGCCGCCAAAGATCCGCTCAAAAGCGGTTAACGCCCGCCTGCGCCGTACGTCTACTCTGCCTCAAGTCCTATGGACTTCGCGCATTTTCGCCGTCAGTTCTCGGGGAAGTCTTTCGTTCAATCATCACCGGAATCCTTCCAGCCTGGCCTGCGGGGCCGCTTCTCGAACATTGCGGCCTTACGGGCAGGGATTCCTCTCTGCGGGTGTGGGGTTGAAGTACTTTGTCCCGTCATCAAATCGGTTTGAAACTGTATATTTCCTGATTTTAAGGAATTGCAGTAACAAAGTCAAGCCCAATCCAAAGAAAAAAACCTGCACCAACGGGGCACAGGTCCAAAAGGTAAATATATTAAAAGGGGGTCATGCTGTTATTATAAACAGGCTTTGTTAAAGGAACATGAACCGAATATTACAGTTACATTACAAAGATCTTCCGCTGTTGTTTCCGGATGAAACCAACACAATCTAATCCAAATGCTCCACATAGGCGCCTTGCATGCGAAGTTTTCTAACGATAGCGTCGTAATCGGAATCCCTGACCTTCGCGGTTAACACAACCTTCAGATCCTCGTAATCCCCATCGTCCGCATGGGCCACATCCACCACGGGATCCGGTTCGGCAGCCTCCGCTTGCGTCCGTTCCCCGCCCGCTGTCTCGTTATCGTCGGTACGGTCCGTCATGGCCACGACGGGGACGACACCCTGCGCGGATACGGTGCCCGGCACGCCGACCGATCCGTAGGTTCCGCCGGTATTCACCCCGGATCCGTTAAGGGGGAGCAGCGGAACGAGAATATTGCTGTTTCGGCCGATCGTCCGATCCAGCGATCCGACCTCGACTTGTTCCGTTTCATAGGGAAGCAAGCTGGTCCTTGCTCCCTCCGCCTGGTCTTCCGTCTTAAAGTAAGCCTGAATATGTTTGGACATGTCGATCTCTCCTTTAGAACCGCAATTGGATTTGCCGCCCCGACCATTCATGTATGTCAACCGCTCCAGGATGACCGGTTACAGCTTCTTTAACAGCTCCCGGACGAACGCCGGCTCGTCCTTCGGCGTCCGCGATGTGACAAAATTGCCGTCCACAATGACTTCCTCGTCGCGGAACTCCGCCCCGGCGTTAATCATATCATCCTGCAGCGGCGGATAGCAGGTAACGATTCTTCCTTTAAGCAATCCGGCGCTGATCAGAATCTGCGGACCGTGGCAAATCGCCGCGATCGGTTTGCCCGAGGCGTTGGCCTGAGTCACAAATTTCTTGATGTCGGCATTGAGCCGCAGGTTTTCCGGAGAGGAGCCTCCCGGTATGACGACGGCGTCGTAATCCTCGGCGCTCACCTCGGATATGGCCTTCTCCGCCGTATATTCCGCCTTCCCCTGCTTGCCTTTCAGGGTCTTGCCGGCCTTTAGTCCGATGATGTCGGCTTGGTGGCCGGCCTTTTTCACTTCTTCATACGGTACCTGCATTTCCGAATCTTCAAACTGGTTTGCCAGCAAAAACGCTACCTTGCTCATTTCTCCATTCCCTCCCGAAAGTTCTTTTGCTTTGTTATTACCCGAACGAACGGAGATTATAACAGGAACAAAGATCGCCCGCGCTTCCGGAAAGAGTCAAAGGATAAATCCAAGGAAATTCCCGGCGAAAAAACAAAATGCCCCGGAGGGTTCCGGGGCATTTCCTTGTCAGCTTCCGGGTCTGGGAATAAACTCGCCGGAAGGCTTGATCTGACGGACGTGATGAAGTTGTTCTTCTTCGGCCAGGCGCATCGCCGTCCAGGCTTCGCCGCGGTGTCCCGCGGGCATGAGCGGCAGACTCTGCCAGACCCTGGATTTCATGGATTGGCGCATCGGTTGGATCGGACTCCTTTAGAGGGAGAATTTCACTGCCATCTTAAGGTTGTCCAATAGGTTGCCGATCTATCCCCTAACCCCGTTACCGTCCGTCCGCAGGCGCGGGATGCTCAAGAATCAGGGTGACCGGCCCCCAGTTGGTCAGTTCCACGTCCATATCCGCCCCGAACCGGCCGGTTTCGACGACAAGCCCTTTTTGACGCAAGAGCTCGTTAAACCGGTCATACAGGGGAGCCGCCGTTTCCGGACGAGCCGCAGCCACAAAGCTCGGCCGTTTCCCTTTTCGGCTATCTCCGTATAGCGTGAATTGGGATACCGACAAAATGGCACCCTCCACGTCCAATACGCTAAGATTCATCTTCCCGTCGCCATCTTCGAAAATGCGCAGGCCGGCGATTTTCTCCGCCAGGTAAGCGGCGTCCTTCTCCGTGTCCTCGTGGGTTACCCCGACGAGCAGCATCAACCCGGGTCCGATCGAACCTACGGTTTCGCCGGCAACCGTAACCTTGGCCCGTTTGCAGCGCTGAACTACGATCCTCATTGCTTGTTGACTCCTCAAAATAAAAAGTGTGTTCTTGGCGTTACTGCATGATGCGATGCACGGTGTAAACATCTTTCACGCGCTTGATTTTTTCCACGACCGACTGCAAATGATCGGTATTCCGGATCAAAATCGTCATATGCACCAAGGCCATTTTGTTTTTGTCCGAGCGTCCGGAGACCGCCGAGATGTTCGTCTTGCTTTCGGAGACCGCCTGCAGCACCTCATTAAGGAAATTCCGGCGATCATGGCCCGTAATCTCAATGTCCACGCTGTAGTTGGCCTCGATGGCGTGCTCCCACTCCACCTCGATGACGCGGGCCGCTTCTTCCCCGTCGTTACCGCCCGGGATATTCGGACAATCGCTGCGATGCACGGAAACGCCGCGTCCGCGGGTAATATAGCCGACGATGTCGTCGCCCGGCACCGGGTTGCAGCATCTGGCAAACCGTACAAGCAGGTTGTCGATTCCTTTGACGACCACCCCGTTGGTTGGGCGGGGCTTCCGTTCCTCGGCGGCTTTCACTTCCTTCACTTCGGAAGTCAGTTCGATCGAATGGCTATCCTCCTGCTCTTTGCGGAGCTTCTCGGTAAGCTTGGTCACGATCTGCGCGGCCGTGATTCCGCCGAATCCGACGGCCGACAGCATATCGTCCACATCGTTAAAAGCAAATTTCTTGCAGGCCTCCATCATCTTGTCGTCCGACATCCAGGCGGACGGTTCAATTCCCGCACGCTTCAGTTCGCGCTCGATCGCTTCGCGTCCCTTCTCGACATTCTCCTCGCGCTTCTCTTTCTTGAACCACTGTTTGATTTTGCTGCGCGCGTGGGAGGACTGGGCGATCTTGAGCCAGTCCTGACTCGGCCCGTACGAATGCTTCGATGTTAAAATTTCAACGATATCTCCGGTCTTCAGCCGGTGGTCCAGCGGCACGATCCGTCCGTTGACCTTCGCGCCGATCGTCCGGTTGCCGACCTCGGTATGAATCCGATAAGCGAAGTCCAGAGGAACGGAACCCGACGGAAGCTCGATGACTTCGCCGGATGGCGTAAACACGAAAACCAGATCCGTGAAGAAGTCCATCTTCAACGACTCCACGAATTCGGACGCATCCTTGGCTTCGTGTTGAAGCTCCAGAATTTCGTTGAAGAAGGTCATTTTCTTCTCCGGCCCTCCGGTTTCGGGCCCTTCCTTATAGGCCCAGTGCGCCGCGATCCCGTATTCCGCCGTTCGATGCATCTCCCAAGTGCGGATCTGCACTTCCGTCGGCTCGCCGTTCGGTCCGACGACCGTCGTATGGAGCGACTGATACATATTGGCCTTGGGCATCGCGATATAATCCTTAAAACGCCCCGGCATCGGTTTCCATAAGGTATGGATAATTCCCAGGGTCGCATAACAATCTTTAATATTGTCAACGATAATCCGAATCGCCAGCAGATCGTATATTTCGTTGAACTGCTTGTTCTTCGTCGTCATCTTCTTGTAGACGCTGTAAATGTGCTTGGGACGGCCGGATAAATCGGCTTCCACGCCCATCTCATCCAGCTTTTCGGCAATCCGCGAAATGACGCTTTCGATGTATTCCTCGCGTTCCGCCCTTTTTTTGCGCATTAAATTAGCGATCCGGTAGTACTGCTGCGGATTCAAGTATCTCAGCGCGATATCTTCCATTTCCCACTTGATCGCCGAAATCCCGAGCCGGTTCGCAATCGGACAAAAGATCTCCAGCGTTTCATAGGCGATGCGGCGCTGACTTTCTTCGGATTGGTATTTCAGCGTGCGCATGTTATGGAGACGGTCGGCCAGCTTAATGACGATCACCCGGATATCCTGTGCCATGGCGATGAACATTTTCCGGTAGTTTTCATTTTGCTGCTCTTCCTTGGACCGGAACTTGATGCGTTCCAGCTTCGTCAATCCGTCCACGAGCAGGGCGCAGTCCTTGCCGAAGTGCTCCTCGATTTCCTTAAGGGAAACCGTAGTGTCTTCCACGACATCGTGAAGAAGCGCCGCAATGATGGACAAAATGTCCATTTGCATGCTAACGACAATTTCCGCCACCGCCAAGGGGTGCAGAATATAAGGTTCGCCGGATTTCCGCACTTGTCCGTGATGGGCCTGATCCGCGAAATCATAGGCTTCCCGGATGCGCTCCAAATCGGGTTCTTTAATATAGGCGGACGCCTTTTCAAGTAATCGCTCTATGCCCATTGAATCCTGCTCGAGTCCTTTCTATATGAAAATAAACGGGATAACTGCATGTAAGAGGACATTTTTCCCCCATTTTTGATTTCCTATAATTATGACTCCTGTGTCCCCTTCCGTCAACTCTTGACCCATGGTATCCGATGCCAATAAGCCGCTCGAACTCGAAGTATGCAACGTTACGCTTTAGGAGAATCTGTAAAGGAATCCCGCCGAGGGTGAATTTTTCTGTTGAAAAATGTCATCAATCTCTATAATCTATTAAGGATGGTTTTCAATAAGCGGAAAAATAGAGGAGTGACCCCGTTTGCAACGTGAAATTCAAGTGAATGAAAAAGTTCCCTTCGCCCCCGGCGTCCTGCTGAGCCTGCAGCATCTGTTTGCGATGTTCGGCAGCACCGTGCTGGTGCCGAATTTGTTCGGCGTCGACCCGGGCATGATCCTGTTGATGAACGGGATCGGTACGCTGCTTTACATTTTAATCTGTAAAGGAAAAATCCCCGCTTACCTGGGGTCGAGCTTTGCGTTCATCTCCCCTGTTCAGAGCGTGCTGATTTCCCACGCCGACGCGGGCAATGGGTACGCGCTTGCGCTGGGCGCATTCATTATCACCGGTTTGATCTTCATCGTGGTGGGCTTGGTCGCCAAATATGCGGGAACCGGCTGGATCGATGTCGTGTTCCCTCCGGCGGCCATGGGCGCAATCGTGGCCCTGATCGGGCTGGAATTGATCCCGGTTGCCGCAGGTATGGCCGGATGGATCTCCAGCGATCTGACGAAGCCTTGGACGCCCGACCCCTCGACGATCCTGCTCTCCCTGATCACCCTGGCCGTAACGGTGCTCGGCGCCGTTCTGTTCCGCGGATTCCCAAAAATTATCCATATCCTGATCGGAATTGTGGTCGGTTACGTGACCGCCTTTTTTATGGGTCAGGTGAACACGGCGGCGATCGCCCAAGCGAAGTGGTTTACACTTCCGACGATGACTACCCCGCAGTGGGATCCCTCGGTGATTATCACTATCGTTCCCGTCGCCCTGGTCGTGATCGTGGAACATATCGGCCATTTGCTTGTAACGAGCAATATCGTAGGCAAGGATTTATCCAAGGATCCCGGCCTGCATCGCTCGCTCTTCGGTAACGGCTTGTCGACGATTCTGTCCGGCTTCGTCGGTTCGACTCCCAACACGACCTATGGCGAAAACATCGGGGTCATGGCGCTGACCAAAGTCTACTCCATATTTGTCGTGGGCGGAGCGGCGGTTTTTGCCATTCTGCTTTCGTTCTCGGGCAAGTTCTCGGCCATTATCGCCAATATTCCTCCCGCGGTGATGGGCGGCGTCTCCTTGCTGCTGTTCGGCGTTATCGCCGCATCGGGGCTGCGGATTTTTGTGGAGCAGAGAGTCGATTTCTCCAAGCCCACGAACATGCTGCTCGCCACCGTTGTACTGGTCGTTGGCCTCAGCGGCACCAAACTGGTGATGGGTAAAGTGGAATTGAAGGGGATGGCCCTCGCCACGATTGTCGGTATCCTGCTCAGCCTCTTCTTCAAGCTGATTCAAGTTCTGGGCTGGTCCAACGACAAGGACGAAGCGGCCCATTAACGATGGCTCAAACACAAAAGAGCTATGCTTTCCGAATCAAACGATTCGGGAGCATAGCTCTATTTTTTTAGAATATAAATGTCCGTTAATGGACGTATTCCTTATCGCTCAGTTCCATCGTCAGAAATCGTAATGAACCAGGGAAAAGACGTCGATCCCCGGCAGCTTGGCCCGGCCGTTCAAGTCGCCAAGCTCGATCAGGAAGGCGGTGCCGACTACGTTGCCTCCCAGTTTGCGAACCAGGTCGACCGAAGTCGAGATCGTACCGCCGGTGGCCAGAAGATCGTCGGCAATGAGGACATTCTGCCCCGGCTTAACCGCGTCCGTATGCATCGCCAGCTTGTCCTTGCCGTATTCCAGGTCGTAGCCGACCTCGATTGTTTCATAAGGCAGTTTGCCGCTTTTGCGAATCGGGACGAAGCCAACCCCCAGCGCATAAGCGAGCGGAGCGCCGACGACAAAGCCGCGGGCTTCCGGCCCGGCGATCAGGTCGATCTTCAGGTGGGATACCCGGCTCTTGAGTTCTTCGATCGCCAGGCGATATTTCTCGCCGTCATTCAGCAAGGTCGTAATGTCCTTGAAGCTGATCCCCGGCTGCGGGAAATCGGGAATTACCCGGATATAATCTTTAAAATCCAATACAATCTCCTCCTAAGTATGCATAGACGCTATTTAAGTATATATAGCTATGAAGCTCCTTGAATCCGGGTTCGCAGCCATTCGGAAATCTGGGAAACCTTCGCCCGAAGCAGCATCTGCTCCGTCTCTGCGAGGAGCCCCAAATCCCTGTACCGTACGGACGACTCCAGCGGTCGTTTGGACGGGGATGGCATCACGGTTACTATTCCCGAAGACCGCGCAATAAAGCCGAGTTCTTCAAAAACATCCATCGTCAGGGTCAGCATGCGTCTGGACAACCGCGTCCGTGCCATCATGGCCGAAATCAGCTTGTCTTCGGACTGCCCTTCGGCGGCATAGCTTCGGAGCAGCGCATAAACCTGCTTGAACTGATCCCGGTTCGGCGGCTCCAGCAGCTCTTGGACAGGGATTTTCGGATGAAGCAGATAAACCCTTTCCAACGCGCCGAATGAGGCCAGTATGCGGTTCCATTCCACGGGGGTTTTCGGCAGCTCCAGAATGAAGAGCGTCGTTATTACCGCGGCTCCCGTTTCGGGATCATCGGCATTCGCCGATACGGCGCCGACTCTCCTATCATATACCCAAAGCGAGGCCGGATTCAATTCCGGATGATCCAAAATTTCGGAGTCCGGGTTGAGCAGCGCCGCCACCGATTCCGTACGGAATCCCGGGCATTTCAAGAGATCGCCGGTCAGTTCGTTCAGTTTGGCTGTCGGGTTGGCAAAGCCCCGGAAATCATGCACCTGCAAATGGGACACGGCGATATCCTGAATCAGCAATTGCGGTTTTCGCGAGCCGTTCCATTCATTGATTCCCGCCTCCGCTACGATATCGAGCTCCGCTTCCTCGGCGAGCATGATCGCCAGCTCGCCTTTTCCGAAAGCTACGGCTTCCATCGTAGTGTTGTTCTGGGCGACCGTAAGCCGCAAATGTTTGCCGTCCTTGCCGATCGGCTTGCATTCCACCAGCTTCGCTCCACGGATCAACAAACGCGGACAGGGATTTCCCATGCCGAAGGGAGCCAGGGCTTCCATCTGCTCTATGGCCCGCAGGCTGATTTCCGACAGCGAGCACTCCAGGTCGTTCACCATGGTCGGCACAAAGTGCTCCGGCAGCAAGACCCCTGCGGCGAATTCGTTCAACCGCCGCTCAAATTCGGCCAGATGCTCGCGGGAAAGCGACATTCCGGCAGCGGACGGATGCCCGCCGAAATGATCCAGAAGATCGGCGCATTCCGTTAAGGCCTCGTAAATATCGAAACCTGGAATCGAACGGGCCGAGCCTTTGCATTCCCCCGTCTCGGGGTGGATGCCAAGGACTAGGGTCGGCCGGTAGTATCTCTCCAGGATTTTGGAAGCGACGATGCCCACGACGCCGACGTTCCAACCTTCCCCGGCCACGACAATCACGTCCGGCAGCTTTCCCGCCGCCGCCTTAGCTTCCAGGCCGAGCAGGGCTTCCTGAACGATTTGCTCCACCAGTTCCTGGCGCTCTTTGTTCAGGATGTCAAGTTCAAGAGCCGCCGCTTCCGCTTCTTCCGCCATTTCGGTAACGAGCAGCTTCACCGCGCGGTCCGCGTGACTCATTCGTCCGCTGGCGTTGACGCGCGGCGCCAACCCGAAGGCCACGTTCATGGCCGACACTTCCCCCGACTTCCAGCCCGCGGTTTTTAACAGCGCGGTCATCCCGGGGAAAGGCGAATTGGCCATGGACCTCAGGCCGGAGCGGACGATCGCCCGGTTCTCGCCCGTAAGCGGCATTAAATCCGCAATGGTGCCCAAGGCGGCTAGTTCCGTCCAGGATGCGGGCACTTCTTCTCCGAGAAGAGCCGTGGCTAATTTGTAAGCGACGCCTACCCCGGCGAGTCCTTTAAAGGGATAAGAACAGTAAGGAAGTTTAGGGTTTATAAGGGCGTAAGCTTCCGGAAGACGGGACGGCGGCTCATGGTGATCGGTGACGATCACGTCCATCCCGGCCTCCTTGGCAAAAGCGATCTGGTCGACAGCGCTGATCCCCGTGTCCACCGTGAGTACCAGCGTCACTCCGCGTTCCCGGGCCTGCTGCAAAGGCGGAATATGTAGTCCATACCCTTCTTTGGAACGGTGGGGGATGTAATATTCGAAGTCGGCCCCTACATGCCTCATTAAACAAATCATCAAGGCTGTCGACGAAACCCCGTCGGCGTCATAGTCGCCGTAAATCAATATACGTTCCCGGTTCTCCAACGCTTGGCGGATCCGTGGGACCGCCTCCCTCATTCCGCTCAGCAAAAACGGATCATGCAAATCTTCCATGCTCCCGGCCAGGAACGCTGCGGCTTCCTCCGGATTGACCAATCCCCGGGTCACCAGAAGTGAAGCCACCAGCGGCGGGAGTTTCAGCCTCCGCTCCAACTCCGCCGCGGCGGCCTGGTCGCAGGGGAGCGTCTTCCATTGATATTTCGGTTGAATCAAAACCAAACACCTTCTTTCCAAAACCCGTCCCTACTGAAGCAGAGTCGGCAGATCATCGCTGGGGCCTTCGAAGTTGCTTTTATACGGATAGCCGGGATCATACGGCAGCACCTGAATGCTCACTTCGCTGATATGCGAAAACCGCGTCATCAGCAGTACCTTGGCCCGCGTCGCGATCTCATTGGCTTCGAGCACCGTAATTCGCGGATTCACGCTAATTCTTGCGGTAACCGTCACATAGTGACCGTTCTCCTTGGCTTTTAACTCATCCACCGTGATGACACCATGGACCCGCTGAACCGTTTCAATGAACAGGGAAGCGTCCTCTTCCTGGGTGTCCGAGATCAGGGAGCCGTAAACGGTTCCGAGAATCATGCGATACACCCGCCACAGCACCATAACGGATACGAGCAGCGAGGCGACCGGGTCGAGATACAGCAGCAGCGGCACTTCCATCTCCTGGCCGGTCATCGCCCCAAACACACCGATCAAAACGGCGACCGAGGCGTACAGCGAATGTCTGTGCGATTCGACCAGCGTCTGCAGCTGTTCGCTTTTGGATCTTCGAAGTTGACGGTACTGGTATTGAAACAATGCTTCCTGCAGCGCAATCGAGATCACAATGGCCACGCCGGCTAAAGCACCGGGAGGAGCTATCTCCCCCTGGGAAATTTCGCCGATGGAGGAAATGCCCATTTGCAGGCTGCCCATCAGCAAGAACACGGACAGAAAAATGGCCAGCAGCGGCTCTCCCGCTTTGCCGGCACCGGACTGCCGGAATTCCCCGTTTCTTTTGGTTTGTCTTGGGAGCTTGAGTTTCCCGCAAACCAGGGCGGCTCCGTCCGCGGCGGAATGCAGCCCTCCGGCCAGCAGCGCCTTGCTGTCGAAGAGCAATCCGACGGTACCCTTAAATACAGCTAAAACAATATGATTAGCGATACCGAGCCATACTGCGGAATTGGCTGGAACGGCTTGTTCGCGTGACATATGAATCCTCCTGAGACACTTTTTACGTATAGAGCGGGAAAGCCGCGTCATCATTCGACGCGGCTCTATCATACCGAACAAAAGGCAAAGTGGCCTCTTAGGACGCTTTGGCCGGCTTGTTTTTCTGCTTGCTCTTCAAAACGAACCACAACGGGCTTGCGATAAAGATCGAGGAGTAGGCCCCGAACAACAGCCCGATAACCATCGCCAACGAGAACATGCGGATCGATTCTCCACCGAGAAGGAACAGGAAGAAGGCGGCCACAAATACCGTCAAGGCGGTGTAAATCGAACGCATAATGGTCTGCGAAACGCTTCGGTTGACCAGCTCGATCAGGTCCTGGCGGTTTTTCAGCTTGCTGAAACGCAGGTTCTCGCGGATCCGGTCAAAGATAACGATCGTATCATTGATCGAATAGCCGATAATCGTCAAAACGGCGATGATAAAGGTCAAATCGACTTCCAAGCGGAAAATCGAGAACACCGCAACCACCATAAACGCGTCATGCAGCAGGGAGATAATCGCCGCTACGGCAAATCTCCATTCAAAACGGATGCTGACATAAACGATAATGCCCAGACAGGAGATCAGGACGGCATAAATCGCGTTGCGCGCCAATTCCTTGGCCATTTCCGGATCTACCGTATTCACTTCGAAGGAGGCTTTTTCATCGAGTTTCGAAATTTCCCCCTTCAATTTCATTTCCTGATCCTCATTCAAAACCTGGGTAAACCGGATGTTCATCCGTTCCTCACCAGGGCTTATGCTCGCTTCATCCGCGATCTTCAGCTTGTCCAGAATCGGCTGGACTTGCTCCGCGGTGATTCCCTTGCTCAGCGTGATGTCCACGTTGGAGCCGGCCCGGAAGTCGACGCTGTAATTCAGCCCGAATACGGACAAGCAAATAATACCGGCCAGGGTCAGAGCAATCGAGAATATATAAAAATATTTACTAAGATGCACGTAGTTCAAGTTTTTAAAGCTCACGAATTTCACTCTCCTTTACACCGAAGTACTTCGGCTTCAACAGTTTACCGGCTTTTAACAGCAGGTTCAACAGGAAGCGGGAGAGATAGATATTCGTAGCGATACTCAGTACGATCTCTACGATCAGGACCAGCGCAAAGCCTTTAACCGCGCCGGTACCGAACCAGTACATGACGGCCGCAACGATTACCGTTGTAAGTTGAGAGTCCATAACGGTTCGGAAGGAATGCTTGTCCCCGGCTTTGACAGCGGACATGACGCTCTTTCCGTTCTTCATTTCTTCGTGAATCCGTTCGTTGGTAATAATGTTGGCGTCAACCGCCATGCCGACCCCGAGTATTAGTGCCGCAATCCCCGGCAGGGTGAGCGTGAAATCCGCCCAGACAAAGACTAGAATTAACAGCCACGTGTGAACGATCAGCGTGAAGGCGGCGATCAGACCGGGAACCCGGTACATCCCCACCATAAATAGCAAAATAAAAGCGGAAGCAATCAATCCGGCTTCAATCGTCTTATCGAGGGATTGCTTGCCCAGCGTAGCGCCGACGCTTTGCGTATATTTCTCGGTCAGCTTCAGCGGCAACGCGCCAAGGTTGATGACATCGCGAAGTTCCTCGGCTTTCTTGCGGTCCCCGCCCACGGTGATTGTGGCGGTACCATCCGATAGCACGTTTTGTACGATAGGGTCGGAAATCATCTTATCGTTCATGTAAATCGCGAGCGGCTTACCGAGTAAACGCTCCGTAATCTCGGCAAATTTCTTCTTGTCCTTGACTTTGATAGCAACGATCGGCTCGTTCATGGAACCGAGCTCCAGCTTGGCCGCGTTCTCCACAAAATCCGTCCCGACCATTTCGATCTTGTTGTATTCGTTCTCCGATTTTTCCGTTCCATCCTTGCTCCGGAACGTAAGAGAAGCCGGCTCCTTCATCAGCTTGCGAACCTCGGCCTCATCGGTCACACCCGCCAGTTTAAGACGAATGCGGTTCGTCCCTTCCGTCGTTACTTCAGGTTCGCTGGTTCCCAGCTTATTGGCCCGGTCTTCCAGGCTCTGGGCGGTTTTTAACAGCGATTGTCTGGATACCTTTTCCCCGCCTTCCATCGGCGAAGCTTCATACAAAATCTCGAACCCGCCCTTCAGATCCAGTCCGAGATGCACACTTTTCAGCAGTCCGGGGGTTGACCAGGCCATAATGCCGGAAATCACAACCACGACGGTTACGAATGCGAAGATTCTTTTCATCCCGTGCTTACTTCCCCTTTCAGTTCTCAATAGTCCTATTATAGCCATGCCGGAAATGAGCGTCAATTTATCAAATTTTGTCGGTTTTTAAACAGTGGTTAAAATTCCATCACAAAAAAGACCCCTTTCATCAGAAACGGGATCCACGAAATGCGGAAATCGTCAAATAGTTCATAAACTGGGTCGCTTTCAAAGAAAGGATATCATTCACTAACTGATACAATGGAGGGAAGCCTTCTTTCTCGTATTTCTGGCTGACGCACTCCCAGATGTCCCGGCCGGTGACCTGTTCATAGCCGATTAACCGAAATTCCTCCGCTTTGCTGACGCAAAGGCTTTCGATCGCTTCGTTCAACTGCTTCTCGCTCATTTCATCTTCAGCCATCGTGATGCCTCCTTCCATCTCCCCGTCTTATTACATTCTACCTTAATTTTTGGATTCCTGCATAAAGACCAAAAAAGACAAGTCATGAAGTGGGACAGGACCGGCATATGGTTATTAACAACCGCGGGTCTTGCATCCACCGCAAGATCGCTTAATAAGGAGAGAGGGAATCCATTTGAATAAACAGACCTTTATCCAGGGCACGATGATACTGCTGGCCGCTAGTATAGTCAACCGCATACTCGGGTTTATACCGCGAATATTGCTGCCCAGGGTGATCGGAGCCGAGGGCGTCGGGCTCTACCAGCTCGGTTACCCGTTCTTTCTCGTGATCGTCACGCTGATCGCCGGTGGAATCCCCCTTGCTGTCGCGAAGCTGGTGGCCGAGGCGGAATCGGCCGGCACCCCCGAACGCTCCAAAGCCATCCTGCGTACAAGCCTGATTTTCGCGACCGGAGCCGGGTTGTTCTTTACGGTCTTGTGCGTCGCTTTGGCTCCTTTAGTCACGCGCTACATTTTGACGGATCCGCGGGTTTACCAGACCTTCCTGGCCATGAGCCCGATGATCGTCATCGTAGCCGTTTCGTCCGTATTCCGCGGCTATTTTCAAGGGAAGCAGGACATGATCCCTTCAGCCGTATCTTCCATTCTGGAAACCGTAGCCCGGATCATCTGCGTCCTGTGGTTTTCCTTTCTGCTGCTGCCGATGGGCGTTGAATATGCCGCCGCCGGCGCCATGCTGGGCGTCGTTGTCGGCGAAATTGCCGGGATGGCGGTTCTGCTATGGCAGTATCGCCGCCTAAAACGGCGGGAACCGGGCACGAACGGTTCCTCTGGTTCTCTTGAAGCTTCCGAACCTTCCTCCGGAATCGGGGAGAAGTACAAGACTTTTTCCGCAACGCTCCGCAAAATTTTGCGTATCGCCATCCCGGTTACCGGCGGTCGATTGGTCGGATCGTTATCCTATTTGCTGGAGTCCATTACCACCGCACAGAGTCTTGCCATTGCCGGAATCGCTACCGCGGTGGCCACCGCCCAATATGGAGCGCTGCAGGGCATGGTTATTCCCCTGCTCCTGCTGCCGGGAGCCTTGACCTCCGCCCTGGCGGTGTCCCTGGTTCCTTCCTTGGCCGAAGCGCAAGCCCGGGGGGATCATCGGACGATTCATTTGCGGCTGCATCAATCCATCCGGCTTGCGCTCGTCACCGGAGCCCCTTTTGCCGCGATTATGTATGTTTTGGCCGGGCCGCTTTGCGAATTGGTTTACAATAACGGAGAAATTGCGGGCATGTTGAAAATAATGGCCCCTTTTGCCCTGCTCCTCTACGTTCAGACCCCGCTGCAGGCCACGCTTCAAGCTCTGGATAAGCCGGGGCGGGCTCTCGTCAACACGCTGATCGGGGCGATCGTTAAGATCATTCTCATTTTTTATCTCGCATCCAACCCGACGCTGGGCATCTATGGAGCCATTCTGGCCATCATCGTCAACTTTGTGATCGTCACTTTGCTTCATGGCCAAAGCGTCGCCAAAGCGTTAAATTACCGGCTGCCGCTGCTCGATCTGGCCAAAGTCGTTTGCGCGATGATCATCATGGCCGGGGCCGCCTCCTATCTCTATCACGAAGTTCCCATGGGCGGCGGCGAAGGAGTTCAATTTCTGGCATCCGTTTCGCTTTCCGGCATCCTATACCTCATCTTATCCGGGTTGTTGGGACTCGTGGATTTACACGACTTGAAGCGTCTCCCCTTATTCCGGAGATGGTTCAAGGCCTAAATGTTCTAATCCTCTTTCTTTCGGTTGATGTAAAATCTGCCCCTGTGATCGATCGAACAGAAAAAAACATCCTTGAAATCGGTGATTCCCTTGGCCTGAATTTGATTTTTCAACCAGAACCGGGTTTTGCCGATTCGTTTCAAATTGTGATCGTCCACTTTTCCGTCCAAAATCAGCGGCAGGGGTAGAGCTTCGTATTTTACTTTGGGGACGAGTGACGGGAATTCCGATTCCTTGCTCTTCCCCTCTTTTGTGGGCTGTTCGCCAGCCTGTGTTTTATCCTTCGGCAGCACGCTGAGCTTGCCGCTCGTTTCCAGCACGGCAAACTCCACATCGGCCACGCTGTCTATATTTTGGGAACGCAGCTGCATCAATAAATCGTCCAGATTGTAGCGCTGCCTCCTCATTTCTTTTTGATTGATATCCCCGTTGCGAATAATGACGCTCGGCTCGCCGTCGAACCAAAGCCGAACCTTGCGGAATTTCAGGGAAAGGAAGGCGATGCTGATTTGGATGAGCAGCAGCGTAATCATTGGTGCGATTCCTTCAAATAGAGGGCGTTTCAGATCCTCCAGAGCGAAGACCGCAATCTCCGCGATCATAATCGAAATGACCAGATCAAAAATGGACAGCTGACCGATTTCTCTTTTGCCCATAATCCGCATCACTCCGAAAACCAATACATACATCAGCAGCGTCCGAGAAACGACAAGTACCAGATGTGTCCAATGCCCGGCCATAGCCTGTTCCCTCCCGTCATTACACCAAAGTATGGGGCGTACTTGTATTCTGGCTTTTGCTTCCCGCTTACATGCCAAACAATATATTCCTGATTTTTTGGACGGCCAGTCATAACGGGCCCGGCTTGGCCATAAAATGGGTTATCAATATCGAATGGAGGTCTTGCCATGCATCTCATTCGCCGTATATTCGCCTTCCGCCTTTCTCACCCTACCTTGTCCGGGTTATGGCACGCTTTTTTGTGGATGATGATCGGTGCCCTAATTTTATCGTTGCTGTTGCAATCGGGAATTTTGGAAGAAGAGGATCTCACTTTGTATACCTATCTGGTACACGGTATTTCCCTGGTCGCCGGAGGGGTGGTTTCCGGAAAAAAAGCCAGGCAAAAAGGATTGTACCAAGGCTCCCTCACAGGTGTGCTGTACGGGCTGCTGTTGCTCCTTGTCAGTTTTTTGGCATTGGACAATGCCCTGGGCGTGCGGGAGTTTGCACTGCTCATCCCTTCGCTGTTCCTGGGTGCGGTCGGCGGGGTTTTTGGCGTAAACTTTGCTAAAAAGTAACGGAACTGCAAACTTCCCGTCTCTCTGCTATGGTAATCTTTCATAGGTGATGATGTTATCTAGTAGGGGGCTTGGTCGTGCAGTTTCATTCAATGTCTACAATTTCCTGGCTAACGGCGGCGGTATTTCTTCTTTTTGTCACGCTATGCTGCACCCGTTCTTTATGGGCCGCGGTATCCGCTTTGTTAAGCTTGTTGGTCAAATCCCGAAGAATGCTTCTCGTGGTGGCGCTGATGGTGGGCGTGCTGCTCCTAAACAGTCTGGAATTGACCTGGGAACAAAATTACAGCTATTCCGCCGATTTTACGCCCTGGGTGTTCCAACTGGAGGGCCACTTCGTTGCCTTTTTTCAGCAGCTTTTTCATGCCCAGGGAGTGACTTTGGTCGTATCCTTCTTTTACCTGGTCGTATTTCAAGCGCTTATTTTAGCCTCGCTGTTTATCTATGCGGGAGACGGCCGGCGGCTCTTCGTATATGCCACTTGCTGTACGGTGATGCTGAATTATCTGGTCGCCCTCCCCTTTTACGCGCTGTTTCCGGTCAACGAAGTATGGTCCTACCCGCCATCGGGGGCTTCGTTTTACATGTTGGAGGCTTTTCCGAAATTCAACGAGCTGTACCGTCCGTTGTCGGGTATCAACAACTGCTTTCCCAGCCTGCATACATCGATTTCGGTTTCCATGGCCATCCTGGCGATCCGTTCGGGAAACCGGAGCTGGGCGATCGCGGCTACGGGAAGCGCAGCGGTGATTGTTTTTTCCATTTTTTATTTGGGCATTCACTGGTTTACGGATATGATCGGCGGATTGCTTCTGGCCACTTTGGCTTCCGGGCTGGGCATAAAATGGGCCTGTTCCCTCGACCGAAGCCCGGATTCGTTATCTTCCTAGGTCAAAAAAAAGAGCCTGAAGTTATAAACTTCAGGTTCTTTTTTGATTTGATCCCGTACGCGCTTAGGCCTTTTCATCCACCCGGTGGCTGATGGCATTGCGGTCAAACGTCATTTTGGTCACATCGTTGACGCGAATGACAACCGTATCGTCTGTCAATTCAACAATCGTCCCGTGCAGGCCGCCGATCGTCACGATCTTATCCCCTTTTTGGAGCGCGTTAAGCATCGTATTGCGGGTTTGCTGTTTTTTCTTCTGAGGACGGATCAGCAAGAAGTAGAACACGGCAAACATAATAACGAGCGGCAGGATAAACGAAAGCAGTCCCCCTGTTCCCGGTGCTCCGGCCGTTGACGTTGCCGCGTAAAATTGTTGGAACATCCCATTTTTCCCCCTTTCATGGCATATCCGAATTGTTTAAAAACCTTTTTCATTGCCAAAAAGACCGTACTTTTCGAAAAACTCATCCCGGAAGTCCAGCAATCTGTCATCCATGATCGCCTGGCGGACATTGTCCATCAGCTTGATCAGGAAATGCAGATTATGATATGTAGTCAGCCGGAGTCCGAACGTTTCGTCGGCTTTGATCAAATGACGAAGATAAGCGCGGGAATAATTCCGGCAGGTGTAGCAATCGCATTCCGGGTCCAGTGGTCCGAAGTCTTTGGCATACTGAGCGTTTCGGACGACCAGTCTTCCCTGGCTCGTCATCGTGGTGCCGTTGCGGGCAATCCGTGTCGGCAATACGCAGTCAAACATATCGACGCCCCGAATCGCACCTTCAATCAGCGCATCCGGAGATCCGACCCCCATCAAGTAACGGGGCTTGTCCGTCGGCAGCAAAGGTACCGTATAATCCAACACTTCGTACATCAGATGCTTCGGTTCACCCACACTCAGTCCACCAATAGCATACCCCGGAAAATCAAGGGAAGTCAAATCCTTGGCGCTTTGCTTGCGCAAGTCTTCATGCATGCCGCCCTGAACAATGGCAAACAGCCCTTGGTCATGCGGACGGGCATGGCTCTTCAGGCAGCGTTCGGCCCAGCGGCTTGTCCGCTCCAGGGATTTCTTCACATACTCGTAGTCCGCCGGATAGGGCGGGCATTCATCGAAGGCCATCATAATATCGGAACCCAGCGCGTTCTGGATTTCCATGGCTACCTCGGGGGAAAGAAACAATTTGTCTCCATTAAGGTGCGAACGAAAATGAACGCCTTCCTCCGTAATTTTGCGCATTTCACTCAGGGAAAACACCTGAAATCCGCCACTGTCCGTCAGGATGGCGCGATCCCAGTTCATGAATTTATGCAGCCCGCCCGCTTCACGAATGATTTCATGCCCGGGACGAAGGAACAAGTGATACGTGTTGCTTAAAATAATTCGCGCATCCATCTCCTTAAGCTCTTCCGGGCTCATCGTCTTGACGGTGGCCTGCGTTCCGACAGGCATAAAGACGGGGGTATCGAAACTGCCGTGGGGGGTATGCACACGCCCAAGCCTCGCTCCCGATTGCTTGCAGGTTTTAATATGCTCATAAGTAATCGCTGCTGCCATTTATCATCCATCCTCTTGTAGCATTAGTAAATAAACATCGCGTCTCCAAAACTGAAGAACCGATATCTGTGCTCAACCGCTTCCCGGTAAGCCCGCAAAATCGTCTCCCGGCCCGCTAAGGCGCTGACCAGCATAACCAGCGTGGACTTTGGAAGATGAAAATTTGTAATCAGCGCATCAACCAGTCCAAATGAATAACCCGGATAAATAAAGATTCCGGTCCAACCGCTGCTTTCGACCACCGGACCGCCCCCGCATTTCTGCGCCACCGTTTCCAGCGTCCGTGCGGAAGTCGTTCCGACAGCGATGATCCGGCCGCCTCTCGCCTTCGTCGCGTTCAAGAGATCCGCGGTTTCTTGGGGTAAAACGTAATACTCCTCATGCATCACATGCTCTTCGACACGGTCGACCGACATCGGCCGAAATGTTCCCAGGCCGACATGCAGCGTCACAAAAGCAATATCGACCCCTTTATTCCGAATCTCATCCAGCAGTTCCTCCGTAAAATGAAGCCCTGCCGTCGGGGCCGCCGCCGAACCTTCATGCTTCGAGTAAACCGTCTGATATCTTTCCCGATCATCCAGCTTCTCCTTGATATAAGGCGGGAGCGGCATCTGCCCCAAGCGGTCGAGAATTTCGTTAAAGATCCCCTGGTAAGAAAAACGCAGCACGCGACCGCCCATCTCGCCTTCTTGTTCGATCGTCGCCTGCAATTCTTCGCCGAACCGAATGACCGCTCCGGTTCTCAGCTTTTTCCCGGGTTTGACCAAGGCTTCCCAACGATCTTCTCCCAGATTTTTCAGCAGGAGAACCTCCGCTTTGGCCCCGGTATCCTCCTTGACCCCGAATAACCGGGCGGGAATGACACGGGTGTCATTCAGGACCAGGGTATCGCCCGGCTGTAAATATTCCAAGATCTCCGAGAAAGCGGAGTGATGCCTGATGCTTCCGTCGCGTTTATTCAAAGCCAGCAGCCGGGAGGCGGTACGTTCCGCCAGCGGTGTCTGGGCAATCAATTCTTCCAGTAATTCAAAATCGTACAGATCTACATTCATATTGGCTTCATTCCTTGACAATAGTCGCATTTTGATAGTAGTGTTGCAAGATTTTCCGATAATCATACCCTGCATCGGCCATTCCTTTGGCCCCCCATTGGGATAATCCAAGTCCGTGGCCATTTCCTTTGCCGATAAACAAGAACGACCGGGACTCATCCACCACGCGGGCCGCACCTTTGCCGTCCATCACAACGAGGTTCCCTCCGGACAAGTTTTTGGAGCCGGAAGCGGCTAAGATTTGAGTGCCGTCCGAAACCGCTTTGCTGGCGGCAACGCCATCCGCACCTTGTACAGTATAACGCCCGGTAGGCACAATATCAAACAGGGTGCTCGGCAGGCCGTTCAACGCCGACCGTAAAGCATCGGGATATTTGACGTCAATAACTTGGCCGTTGGCTTTGACCTCGATGGCGCGGCCGGACGGCCCTCTTTGAGTGACCTCAAGACTGGTGATGGGCGAAGGTACCGGCGTGCTCGTCTTCCCTTTCAACGCTTTCTCCAATTGCTCCGAGTTGAAGGGGCCCCGAATCCAGGCATAGGCGTTGGATTCGACCTGTTTGTCCAGCACGATCGCCTGGTCGCCGGCATTGATTGCGGCGACGGCATCCACTCCCGATTGAACCAACGGCAGCGGTCTGACCATCACCGAATTGGTCTTCGCGGTCAGCTTTTTTAGTCCGGCCGCCGTCGAGGCTCCCGTCAATTCAACCTGGTCTTCCCGGACATAGCCTGTCTTTCCGTTCGGCAAAATGACATAGTACCAGGATTTCAAACCGGCCTGCGCCGCCTGATCCTCCTTGCTCTGCACATAGGAGAAAACCGGGTCAATGCTGTTCCAGACTTCCGAAGAATCCGCTGTGGCCCCGCCGCTGTTGGAGGAGAAAATCCCCTCGATCACTTTGCCGTTCGCCATAAGGACTTCGCCAGCCGTGCTGTCCACCGCCTGTTTTACGCTATCCGCTTCCTTTTCCGCTCCGTTATACACCTGGCTTAAGGTCGTGTCGACCAAACCGGCAACTTTAAAACGGTTGCTGGAGGCGTTGTACATCGCGTAACTCCGGGCGGCCACCGCCTGCGCCTTCAGGGATTCCTTGGGCCAGGAAGTAGGAACCTCGGCGGCCACGACGGAGTACAAATATTGCTCAAGCGGGACTTCGTTGACCAGGGCCAATTGGCCGTTGTACCGGCTAATTTCAAAGTCACCGCGGTACTTGCGGTTGGATCGTTCCACGACTTGGATCAAGGAATCCTCCGCATCCCAAACCCGCAGAGCCGCATCGGTTCCGCTAAGTTCAAAATGCTCCATCGGCGAGGGCGCCGCCAGGTTCAGCGTAACGTCGCTATGGACAAGCAGAGCGGGCTGGCTCGTGTTTGCCGTCGTCCAGGAAAGCTGGGGCGCCGTCTGGGCCAGTTGTCCTTTCAACTCCGCCAGATCGGCCTCGTTCGCCGCGCCCCCTGCCCAGACGCTGTATTGCTGTGGCCCGGTAAGAACCACAAACGCTTCCGCGTTCGGCACCTCCAGGGAAGCGCGCACCGCTTCCGCTTCCGCCTTGCTGGCGAAATTGCCTGCGGAAGCATAATGAACGCCGCGCACGGAAGGCTTTTGGCCTTTGAGCGAGGCGGAAAGGGCAGATGCGGTACGGTCCGCGGCTTTCTGGGCTTCCGCCGCGCTTGCGTAAGGGCCGGTGTATATCAGATAGCGGTTGCCTCCGCTTTGCTTCTGTAGTATTGCGACCGGCTTATCGGCGGTTCCTTGCAGTTTTTTTATCGCAGCCGCAATCGCATTCCAGTCCGTGCTCTCCATGACCTTTACCTTATATCCGGAAACGCTGAAGCGGGCGGATTCTCCGGCAGACAGCTGTATCCAGTTGTCGCCTGCCGTCCCCGGCCCGGCTCCCCAAGCGGATTCCGCTTTCAAAGTCACCGCCGGGACGACCGACTTGTATGTGCCCCCGAAGTCCAAGAACATAGCGACCCTCACATTCGCGCCTGTCCCGCTATCCGCGGAAGCGGGAAGGTGAAGAGCTCCGGCCAGCAAAAGCCCGGCTAACAGACCTTTTCCCCAAGGTCTCCGGGACGTTCCCGGCGTTTTGTTCATCATGTCGCACTCCTCCTCCAAGTTGCTGTTGCTGTCCCATTGCGAAGATTGAACTGGGAAGCCCCCCTTATTTGGGCGGTTCCGGCAAAGGCAGGCCCAAGTGGGCATAAGCCGCCGGCGTGACCATCCGGCCGCGCGGTGTCCGCTGCAAATAACCGATCTGCAGCAGATACGGTTCGTACACATCCTCAATCGTTTGGCTCTCTTCGCCGATGGTCGCCGCGATCGTATCCAGGCCGACCGGTCCGCCGCGGAAGCTCATGATCATGGCTCGAAGCATCTTATGGTCGATGAGATCCAGTCCCATCGGATCCACCTGCAGCATTTCCAGCGCTTCTTTGGCAATTTCCGGCGTAATCATGCCGTCGCCGCGGACTTGCGCGTAATCCCTTACCCGCTTCAGCAGACGGTTGGCAATCCGCGGCGTTCCCCGCGAGCGGAGCGCAATTTCGTCGGAGGCATTCCCCAGGATCGGGATCCCCAGGATGTCGGCGCCCCGGGACACAATAAAGCTGAGTTCATCCCGGGTATAGAACTCCAGGCGGCTCACTACGCCAAACCGGTCGCGTAGCGGCGCGGACAACAGTCCGGCGCGGGTTGTTGCGCCTACCAGGGTAAATGGCGGCAGGTCCAGTCGGACAGAGCGCGCGCTTGGCCCCTTGCCGATCATAATATCCAGCGCAAAGTCCTCCATAGCCGGATAGAGCACTTCCTCGACGGTTCGATGCAGGCGGTGGATTTCATCGATAAAAAGAACATCGCCTTCCTGCAAATTCGTCAGCAAGGCGGCCAGATCACCAGGGCGCTCGATCGCCGGTCCCGAAGTCGTCCGCAGATTGACCCCCAGTTCATTGGCGATAATATTCGCGAGCGTCGTTTTCCCCAATCCCGGCGGTCCGTAAAGAAGCACATGATCCAAAGCTTCCTTGCGCATCTTGGCCGCTTCGATATAAATTTTCAGATTTTCCTTGATCCGTTCCTGCCCGATATATTCCGCCAAATAGCGAGGGCGAAGGCTCAGCTCCACGGCTTGGTCTTCCATCATCAGATTCGCCGAAATGATTCGGTCTTCCATCTGTCAGCACCTCTTTCCTTCAGCCTATGATCAACCCGCGTACAGCAGCTTGAGGGCCTTTTTCATTACCGAATCGACAGCTTCATCCACATGCACCTGATCTTTTAACGTATTCCACACGCGATCCAGCTCGGCGTCGGTATATCCCAGCGCCTTTAATCCTTCCCGGGCTTCCGGCCACCCCGGAACCCCCTCCACAGACACGACGGCGGCCGGTACCGGGTCAAACAGCGAGGCGGTACCACCCATGCCTTCCAGCTTGTCCTTGAGGTCCAAGATCATCCGCTGAGCCGTCTTCTTGCCGATGCCCGGAAGCTTCGTCAAAAACGAAATATTCTCTTGATGAATCGCCGCAACCACGGTATCCGGATTTCCTCCGCTTAAAATCCCCAAAGCCACTTTGGGACCGATCCCCGACACTTCAATAAGCTTACGGAATAAGCGTTGTTCTTCCCTGGACGGGAAGCCAAACAGCAGGATGGCGTCCTCACGGACGTGATGATGCGTGTAAACGGTGATGATCTCTTGATTTTTGGCGGCAAAGGCATACGGATTCGGACAGAAGACCCGGTAACCGATTCCTTGTACATCGAGTACGATATATTCACTTTCAAGATGGGCAACCTGGCCCCGTAAAAAATCAATCATGACCGCAATACCTCATTTATCTTGGAATTTAGCGTGCTGGAATGGGCATGGCAGATAGCCACGGCAAGCGCATCGGCTACGTCATCCGGTTTTGGAATGGCCTGGAGCTTCAGGAACATTCTCGTCATCTCCTGAACCTGGCGCTTCTCCGCCTTTCCGTATCCGACGATCGCCTGTTTAACTTGCATCGGAGTGTATTCCGAAACCGGCAAACCTTTTTGCACCGCCGCCAGTACCATCACGCCCCGAGCTTGTCCAACCGACATCGCCGTAGTTACATTCCGATTAAAAAACAGCTTCTCTAAAGCGACCGCATCGGGCTTGTACTTGTCGATCAGCTGTACCATGCCCTCATACACATGCAGCAGCCGCTCTTCCTCCGGCGTATGGGCCTCTGTCTGGATGCAGCCGTACTGGACGGGCACCAGCTTGCTTCCCTGCTTATCGATAAAACCGAAACCGACAATCGCGATTCCGGGGTCAATTCCCAATATGCGCAAAATCCAATCTCTCCCTAACCTGCTCGATTCGAATCTCCGATGGATTGTGTAAGACAAGTCCCTCGGGGATATGTCCGGTAAAGCGAACATATGTATTCACTTCATTATAACAAAAGTTTGAAGGGGTTGAGGAAAAACTTTATATAAATTCAAAGGGGACTCGTACAACAAAAAAGAGACGCTGCTTCGCAACGTCCCTGAATTCTTTACTACTTTAACCGCAATCGGCTGCGTCCTTACCCTAATCACCGGCTGGCTTCATGGCTCCTTCGGATGCTTCCACCGCATAGTCGCTAAAGGTGGATAAAACGCTGTTGTACTCCTCGATATCCCGGATGCGAATTCCGTTTTGTAACTGCTCCAAGACTTCGGTAGGCAGGGCGCTTTCCATGGTCTCCACGTCCAACTGAAAAAAGGTTCGGATGACTTTTTCTTCTTTCGGTGGTCCTTCAAAAAGGCTAAGGTATCCTTTCTTATCAATACCTACATAACCGTCGCGTTCGCATATATCCGACATGCCTTGCACTTGTTCGTCAAACCATACGTCGCCGCCGGGGGCCAAACGTCCGCTCCATTCCGGGTGCTGTTTGGCCAGCGTCTCGATCTCCTCGGGCCGCATCAACCCCAGAACCGAGCTTTCTTGTCCGCAGGTGTAATTTTGGTTCAAATGAACAATCCGGAGTTGCTTCGTTCCCCTTAAATCTTCGAGCCAGCGTTCGGTATCTTGCCCACCGTCCGGGGCATACCAGCTGCCGAAGGTTTCCAAGGCCAGCGGCTCTTCCGTCATCAAGCGCTCCATCTGTTCGGAAAGCGGCAAGCCGAGCCATGCCATAAAGGCAACGATACCGCAAGCACAGAAGGTAAGAATCGTACGCCTCCAGGCTCTCCAACGTTTCTCTAGCCACTTTACAGGATGAAATTTATTCACGAGGATCCCCTTCTATCGGAGTTTTATTGTATATTTTGACCTCGTGATTCTTGAAATATACCGACTTCCGTCACTCGGCTCGATATTTGCAATCCCCCCCGTGTGAACGGGTGGTTTGCTCTAAGGCTATAAGCCTTATTACCGGCTCGCGTCTAAAGGCGCTTGCTTTCACTACGTTCAAGCTACTATACCGCTGCAGCTTTTGACTACCCCTGAAGGGGTGCGATTATTACTGGTACCCCTTCAGACAACCTCGATAATATAGAATTCCTGCATATGTGCAGGTTTTTTTCTTGTTTGGGGCCAAAAATTTCAAAATTCCTGCAAATCTGCAGGAATTTTCGACGAAACCGGCTCGTTTCTCTAAACTCGCTAGACATTCCTGCAGATTTGCATCTTTTTTCGTTTTCCCCTCGAGGATCGGCTTAAATACCTGCAGATTTGCATCTTTTTGGAGTCGGAAGCTTGGAAGCACACTAGGCGCCTCTTTGGATGTGACATATCACTTCCATTGGCCATTAAACCACCTCTTCCTTTCGTTATACACAGTAGCTTGAACATTGAACACTCCTAATATCACGAACCCATCAGGCGTTTTTTTTACTGTAAAGATCACTACATCACCCGCATAGCAAGTGGTTTTTGCTGCGCACGCTTCGCGAGCTCAACCGGCTAAAGCCCCAAATAAAAAAACAGCCATCCGGAAGATGACTGTTTTTGAATCGGGACGACACGATTCGAACATGCGACCCCCTGGTCCCAAACCAGGTGCTCTACCAAGCTGAGCTACGTCCCGATATATGCCGGTGAAGGGACTCGAACCCCCACGGTTTCCCTCACGATTTTGAGTCGCGCGCGTCTGCCAATTCCGCCACACCGGCTTATAAAGAAAATGGCGCGCCCTAAGAGATTCGAACTCCTGACCTTTTGATTCGTAGTCAAACGCTCTATCCAGCTGAGCTAAGGGCGCGTATTATGGAGCGGACGACGGGAATCGAACCCGCGACCCTCGCCTTGGCAAGGCGATGCTCTACCGCTGAGCCACGTCCGCAAAGATAAAAAATAAAACTGGTGAGCCATGAAGGACTCGAACCTTCGACACCCTGATTAAAAGTCAGGTGCTCTACCAACTGAGCTAATGGCTCGCATAAGCGAAATCTAAAGATGTAAATGGCGGAGCCGACGGGATTCGAACCCGCGGTCTCCTGCGTGACAGGCAGGCATGTTAGGCCTCTACACCACGGCTCCACACTAGTTAGGCATCCCAATGAAGGGATAATTGCGGGGGCAGGATTTGAACCTGCGGCCTTCGGGTTATGAGCCCGACGAGCTACCGGGCTGCTCCACCCCGCGTCAGTCAAAGAAATTATGGTGGAGGCTGAGGGGATCGAACCCCCGACCCTCTGCTTGTAAGGCAGATGCTCTCCCAGCTGAGCTAAGCCTCCGTGCTACTGGGATACAAATAAGGTAAAGAAATGGTGACCCGTAGGGGATTCGAACCCCTGTTACCTCCGTGAAAGGGAGGTGTCTTAACCCCTTGACCAACGGGCCATAAAATGGCTCCCCGAACAGGACTCGAACCTGTGACAACTCGATTAACAGTCGAGTGCTCTACCAACTGAGCTATCAGGGAATAAAAGTTCGCTTGGCGGCGTCCTACTCTCCCAGGACCCTTCGGTCCAAGTACCATCGGCGCTGGAGGGCTTAACGGTCGTGTTCGGGATGGGTACGCGTGGAACCCCTCCGCCATCGCCACCAAACATGATTTTTCGGAGCATCCGCTCCTCGAAATCGCTGCGAGAAAATATCAGCCTTTAGAAAGGACTTGCAGCTTCATTCAGATGTTTGATCACCTGAAAACTGGATACGAAACGAATCTGCGTTTTAGTCTCCGCAAGTGCTCGGATCGGCTTGTTCAGCCTGACGCCACTTTTTGGAGTTGTTTTTGGATAAGCCCTCGACCGATTAGTACCTGTCAGCTCCATACATTGCTGCACTTCCACCTCAGGCCTATCAACCTCGTCGTCTTCAAGGGGTCTTACTAGTTGGGAAATCTCATCTTGAGGGGGG